>DASPNG010000059.1:0-6072 GCA_035626635.1 Binatia bacterium
CACTCCCCACACTGCATCCGCAACCATTGAAGCACGAGAAAATATGAGTAAAGTGGCTGCTGAAAATATAATCGCTGCATTAAAGGGAGAAAATCCTCCCAATTTAGTAAAACCAAATTAAAATGGAAAACCACGTCTACAAACACGACTGGCGCCATGGGCACCATCATCACAAACACAACACTTTTTATGGTCTGTTGGCGATGATCTTTTTCGCTTTAATCGCATTGGGAGTGGTCGCATCCATTCACCATGCTTTGATGAATGATAAATGTCTCAGTGAGAATAAATGTGCAAACGACAATCCGGCAGCCAGCGGGACATGTTTGGTCGGGACTGTTGATTGTAACGATACCCCAGGCGGAAATTTTGCTCCCGAACCATTTGTAACTTTTTATGAACAGCAGGATAGAGTTGGGACATATGTGAATACGCCAGGTGAGTACCAGTTTACAGTTCCAAGAGGTTTTGTGGTTATGGGACAGACGCAGGATGAAATTTCTGTAACTAAACCGGATGAAAAATGGACATTCGGCGTGTCATTTGTTGCAAATACAAATAATATGACCTTGACCCAGGCCTTTAACGATGTTTTTGACCAGCTCCGACCAACTGACGAAATTAGTGAATACGGTTTTAATGATATGAAAAGGTCTGACCTGACTCTGGACGGAGTTCCTGCTAAACAGCTGACAATCAATAATTTTGGTGACGGCGGATCAACAATAATCGTGGCTGTCACAAACGGGAACATTTACGTGTTGCGAGGCACAGATAACATGCCTTCTGAATACGATATCCATACATATACCTCTACTCTTAAGTTCAACTAATGTATCTGCGGAAGAAAATAAGAAAAAGGTTGTTAATTGTGGTTGTACTGGTGCTTGCTTTCATTTTTTGGAGAGGTCTGAATGCGACCACCAAGGAAAGTCACGATTGTGAGTTCAAACTTGTTTACGCTCTATGCACGCCAAAAACAAAGAACTCAACGCTTCCCGGTGTCTGGAATATTTTTAAGACTGGAGTGAAATTTTAATGCTTGTACATCTTGGCCGCATTGTAAATAAAAAGATTTTAGGTAAATATGCTGTCCCAGCTTTTAACACTAACGACCTTGAGACCACTCAAGGGATTGTTCGTGCTGCAGTGGCCCAGAAAGCCCCGGTAATAATTCAAACTTCAGAGGGTGCAATTGAATACGCCGGATTGGAAACAATCGTGGCTATAATCAAAGAAGAAGCCAGAAAAGTAGACGTGCCAATCGCCTTACATCAGGATCACTGTAAGCATTTTGATTTAATCAAGAAATTGATTGCTATCGGGTATTCTTCTGTAATGATAGACGCTTCACACCTGCCGTATAAGGAAAATGTGAAGCTGACTAAAGCAGTTGTATCATACGCTCATAAACGAGGAGTGTGGGTGCAGGCTGAAGTCGGGAGGCTTTTGGGAAATGAAGACTGGCAGAATGTAAAAAGCGGGGAGGATCTTATGACAGATCCTGATGAGGCCCTGAAATTTGTACAGGAGACAGGAATAGATACCTTAGCTGTTGCCGTTGGTTCTATGCACGGTATTCCAGTTAATCCGGAAATAAAGAAGATCATGTCCACCCTTGATGAGCATATCGATATTCCACGCCTGCAGGCAATCCGGAAGAAAATAAAAATCCCATTGGTCTTGCATGGCGCATCAGGAGTACCTGATGATCAAATGAGAAAAGCTATCGCAAACGGCGTGGCAGTTTTCAACATTGATACTGATTTGAGAGTTGCATTTAATAAAGCTTTAAGGGATAATTTAAATATGCATCCGGAGATATATGATCCCCGGAAAATTTTGGCTCCGGCAACACTTGCGCTTCAGCAAGTAGCAGAAACAAAGTTAAAACTTTTGAAAACCAGCGGAAAAGCTTTCAAAAATAGCAAAGGTCGGTAAGACGTACAAAAGAATTTAGTGAATTAAACAAAAATAAATGAAAAAGAACCACTGGCTGAAAAAAGAAGTTCATTTGGAAAAATGGCTACATAAGCACCTGACGTTTAGGGATGATAAGGAGTTTGCCATCTTTTTGGTATGGGCAATGGTTGTGGCTTTGTTAATTTATAACGTCCAGTAATAACCATGGATAAAATTCGTATAGCTATCAACGGCTTTGGCCGCATTGGCCGGCAAGCCTTTAAAATTGCATTAGAAAAACCGGAAGTTGAGATTGTTGGTGTGAACGATCTTACTGATCCGCATGTTTTGGCTCATCTTTTGAAATATGACTCAGTGTATGGCGTATACCCAAAGAATGTTGATGCTGATGACAGACATGAAAAAGCCAGTGCTACTGTCAGCTCAATAGGTACCTTACTAGTAGACGGTAAAAAAATTCCGATTTTTGCGGAGAAGGATCCGGCCATGCTTCCCTGGAAAGATTTAAATGTGGATGTGGTGCTGGAATCGACCGGAAGATTTACAGATTCTGAAAAAGCAGGTGCGCATCTTAAGGCCGGTGCAAGAAAAGTAATCATTTCTGCCCCTGCAAAGGACGAAGGTATAACACCGACGTTCATCATTGGCGTAAATAGTGATAAGTATGACGCGAAGCAAAATATAATTTCAAATGCTTCATGTACTACTAATTGCATAACTCCCGTCATTGCTGTTTTGCATTCTAAATTTGGAGTAAAGAAGATGTTGATGTCCACTATACATTCATATACTGCAGAACAAAATTTGGTGGATGGTCCGCCCCCAGGAGGCAAATCCAACGACCTGAGACGTGCAAGGGCAGCCGCAGTCAACATTATCCCTACCAGTACGGGTGCCACAATTGCTACTACAGAAGCCATTCCGGAGTTGAAAGGACTGTTAGGCGGTGCATCTTACCGCGTACCTACCCCATGTGGTTCTTTGTCTGATTTCAGTTTAGTTTTGGCTAAACCTACCACAGTTGAAGAAGTAAACCGCGCCTTTATTGAAGCGGCACGCCATCCAATGTGGGAACATGTTTTGGAAGTCACAGACCGGCCGATTGTTTCCTCAGACATTATTGGCAATCCTCACTCTTCGATTGTTGATTTAAGCCTTACACAAGTGGTGGATGGAGATTTAGTTAAAGTTGTTGCCTGGTATGATAATGAGTTCGGGTATTCCAACCGTTTTGTTGAACAGGCGATTGCGATAGGAAAGCACTAACATTGCATGATCAAACCAATCACTTCAGTCAAACTCAAAGGGCGGAGGGTTTTACTGCGTGTTGGATTTGACGTACCTGTTGAGGAAGACAAGCACGGCCAATTCCGTGTGGTGGATGACACCAGGATTGCGGCTGCAACTCAGACTATCGCTTATCTTGTTGCGCAAAAGGCAAGAGTAATTGTCATTTCGCATTTGGGCAGACCAGAAGGGAAATGGGATGATTCAAAGAGTCTGAAACCCGCAGCCAAACGTTTAGCCGAATTATTGGATAGAAAGATGGTGGTTGTGAAAGACAAACTGCCTACTTACAAAGTACCTTCACACGTATATTTTTTGGATGAAGACATCACCTTAAATGACAAAAGTGACCTGACCAGGGAACTGATGGAAGGCGAAATATTGTTTTTGGAAAATCTCAGGTTTTATGCCGGAGAAGAAGCAAATGATTCCGATTTCATAAAAACTTTGGCCAAGTATGCGGATGTTTATGTAAACGATGCCTTTTCCGTCTCCCACAGAAAAGCGGCCTCTATTTATGGAATCGCTCAGAAACTTCCGTCTTACGCCGGTGTAACCCTGATGAATGAGATTAAGGCCTTGGACAAGGTGACCAAACGACCGGAAGTGCCGCTTATTACTATCATGGGTGGGGCAAAAATCGCAGATAAGATTGATACAATCAACTTTCTTGCCAAAAAGTCAGAAAAGATTTTGATTGGCGGGGCGATTGCGAACAGTTTCTTAAAAGCATTGGGTTATGAAATTGGTAATTCCAAAGCAGCTGAAATACCTCTGGCAAAAGAGCTGTTAAGAAATTATAAGGATAAGATTGTTTTGCCGACCGATATAATAGTTTCAAAATTTGAAGACTCACAACCGCGGGCAGTGAAGCCGGAAAAAGTCAGGCCCAACGAATATATTTTTGACATCGGTCCTGAAACAGTCAGAAATTTTGCAAAATATATAAAAAGCGCGAAAACTTTGATATGGAACGGTCCTCTTGGGTTGATTGAGAAAGAAAAATATTCATTTGGCAGTATTGCAATCGCCCAGGCTTTTGCCGCAAGGACCAAAGGCAAAGCATATGGTGTAGTTGGTGGCGGTGAAAGTTTGGAAGTTGTTGCCAGGGCGAAAGTGGGTGAGTATATAGACCATGTCTCCACCGGAGGCGGTGCAATGCTTGATTACATGTCAGGTAAATCTTTACCAGGAATAAAAGTCTTAGATAAATAAAATGGACGAAAAGGAAAAGAAAATCGGCAGTGAAATAAATAAAGATTGGTTCATGAGACATCGCCTGTTTTTGCTTACTATCACTCTTGTAATCCTTGGAGCAGGTGGTATAGTCCAATTACAGATAGAACACTATAGAAGAAATTTTAAGATCGATTTACCTGTCCATGTTGAAAGGAAACTAGATCAAAACAGTCAAAATTCGCCTATAGTAAATCCTCCATCGACTTCAAGCAAAAGTTTTCTGGATGATTTGAAGGTGGGACAAACATTAGGCGCAATGAAAATTGTTTCTATAGGTCCTTTCAAAAATGTCGCCGGAGCAACAATAAATGAAGACAACTATAGAATTAAATTCGAAGGTCAAGTCGAGATTACAGGTAATTATTTTGTAGAAAATAAAGAAGGCCCAGGTTGCGGATTATACTTTTATGGACTTGATATGAAATCGAGTATTGAAATGCCTACCGTTCGAGATAACAGGCAAATATATTTCTGCTTCAAAAAAGATGGGCTTATAGCAGATAACTTTTTTTCTTACAAGAACGGTACTGCGACTATCGTTATAAGTGATTATGAGTTAATAAGATGTGGATGTGAGGGGAATAGTTCGGCTACGTTGGTCAAAGTAATCACCAATCATAGTTGGCAAACTTATACTAGTAAAGATAAGACTTGGCAAATGGATATACCTTTCGATTGGAAAGTAAATGAAAATCCTGGAAAAATTGAGTTTCTTTCGTATGAAAGAGAGAGATTTATTGATGAAAATTGCTCAGGTAAAGCCGGTGGATATTGTATTCCAGAATATATGCCTTTTCAGCTGAGAGTATATTCAGAATCGCATCAGAATCAAAAGAATGAAGAAAAGCTTGTTATTCGGAGGTTAAATAATATTGAGTTTACAACCTACCGTGTATTAGGTTTATACGACAGCATAAACTATGAAACCACTAAAAACGATAAAATATACAACTTGGAGATATTAGACAGGCGCTTTGAAAATCAAATTATGTCAACATTTAAATTTCTATAATGGAAATCAAACCATATAAAAAATTAGTGCTGGTTGTTCTGGACGGATTTGGTATTGCAACTCCGACCATTGGAAATGCCATCACCAATGCAAATCCAGCTCACATGAACGCACTGATTGCACATTATCCATCCACCACTCTGCAGGCATCAGGTCCTTCTGTGGGTTTGCCTTGGAGTGAAATGGGAAATTCGGAAGTCGGGCATCTGAATTTGGGCGCCGGCAGAATTGTTGGCCAGGACTTGTCCAGAATCACCACAGCTATTGAAGACAGATCATTTTTCAATAACCCTGCCTTCATAGAGGCGGCCGTTCATGTGAAGGAAAATGATTCAGCACTGCATTTAATGGGCCTGGTCAGTCCGGGCGGTGTGCACAGCTACGACGAGCATTTATACGCATTGCTTGGCTTTGCTGCGGAACAGGGACTGAAAAAAGTTTTCATCCATATGTTCCTTGACGGGCGCGACACGCCGCCGCAAATCGCCATGGAATCGCTGGAAAAGATGAACGCTAAAATTGAATCATTAAAGGTGGGGTCGCTCGCTACAATTACAGGAAGGTTTTATTCCATGGACCGGGCTGAGCATTGGAACCTCACTGAGCAGACT
>DASPNG010000060.1:0-2219 GCA_035626635.1 Binatia bacterium
AATGGTATTTTCCGATGGATTAAGAGTGAACGGAACCGCCCTGGTCCGCGGACTGAACGAAAAACTTCCTCCAAACGTATCAGTTACCGGTGGACTCGTGGGCGATGGCGCCGGATTTAAAAAAACTGTCCTTGGTTTAAACGAAACACCGCAGGAAGGCAGAATTATTTTAATCGGTTTTTACGGGAACAGCCTGAAAATCGGTTATGGATCACTGGGCGGATGGGACGCCTTTGGTGTTGAAAGAATTATTACACGATCAAAAGGCAACGTCTTATATGAATTAGACGGCCAACCTGCATTGAAATTATACAAAGACTATTTGGGGAGTAAAGCACAAGGATTGCCAAGCACCGGCCTACTCTTCCCTCTCAGATTAAGGCCAAAAGACAGTAAAGATACTGAAGTTGTCCGGACTATTTTAGGCATAGATGAAAAAGACCAGAGCATGACGTTTGCCGGCGATATGCCGGAAGGTGCTACTGTTGCATTAATGAAAGCAAACTTTGAAAGATTAATTGATGGCGCTTCTGGTGCGGGAAACATGAGCATCGAACAGCTGGGCAAGCAGGAACCGGAGTTGGCAATTCTAATCAGCTGTATCGGAAGAAAACTGGTCTTAAAAGAAAGGGTGGATGAAGAAATTGACGCAGTCCGCTCCGCAATCGGCCATGGCGCTGCGACAACAGGATTCTATTCATACGGTGAGCTTTGTCCTACCGCCGCCTCAGAAAAACAATGCCAGCTCCACAACCAGACCATGACTATTACGACTTTTCGAGAAGCATAAATAATGCATAGAATTTTACTAAGACAAATTGAACGAAGCTTAGGAACTGATCGTGAGATACCAGCAGATTTCCAGAAGCTCCTGAATTTAATCAGTGACACCTACGAGCATTTTGACGAGGACCGTGATCTTCTGGACCGATCTTTAAGTTTGAGTTCTGCTGAATTCTTGGAAAAAAGCCGCAAGCTGATGGAGGCAAAAGAAAAAGTGGAAGATATGGTGCGGGAAAGGACGCAGGAGCTTCGGGAAACCCAGGCGCGGCTTATCGCATCTATTGAAAGTTTGTCTTTGGGATTTTTGATTTTAGATAATGACGGTGACGTTTTCCATGTGAACAAAATGTTCAATCAGATTTTGGAGGTGAAATATGCCAAAGATATTGATACAATTGATACTCTCTTAAAAAATAGGCTTGGCCTTGCTGAATTGTTTAGGAAAGCCCAGTCCACCAAACAATCCATCAGTTCCAAAAACATTCAATACGGCCAAAAAGCCGTAAGCATCTTTGTCACTCCGATCACACTCATACCTACAGAAACAATTGGTGCTGTGATTGTGATTGAAGACTCAACCAAGGAAAAACAAATTGACAAAGCTAAAAGCGAATTTGTCAGCATGGCTTCACACCAGCTTCGCACTCCATTGACCATCGTCAAATGGCATGTGGAAGCCTTAAAGAAAAAAATCCTAGGAAAAGACTTTGAAAGTGTCGTCAAGAAAAACGCCGATCACATTGAAGTCGGGACAAAACGAATGATTGCTCTGGTACAGGCCTTACTGAATGCCTCACGGATTGAATTGGGAAAGCTTGCTATCATTCCCGAAAAAATGGATCTGGGTGAATTATGCAATACAGTCGTTGAAGAGTTATCGCAGGAAATTAAAGGTAAAGATATTGCGGTTGCTCTAAATTTTGGAAAAGACCTAAAAATGGAGGCTGATCCAAACATTCTGACAATCATCTTACAAAATCTGCTGACAAATGCCATAAAGTATACACAGGACAAAGGTAGAATTACGATCAGCATTGATGCACCAGACCAAAAAACTCTGGACTACAACGGCGCTTCCGGCAATTTTCTTCTGTTTAAAATCACTGATACAGGCTATGGGATTCCAAAAGATGAGCAGCCTAAGATTTTCACTAAACTTTTCCGGGCTGATAATGTAAAATTATTAAAGCTTGGAGGCACAGGTCTTGGATTGTACATAACCAAGTCCATTGTTGAAACAACCGGCGGGAAAATTTGGTTTAGCTCCCCCTCCGAAGATTCTGACGCAAGTAGCCAATACCCGGGGGCGACCTTCTATGTATTGCTGCCTAAAAAATGGAACCTCAGGAAAGACGGCTCCAGTTTGAATACCGAAAATAATGATTTGTTATACACTTAAAGCATTAACATTGGAATACAACACATGGGAATAAACA
>DASPNG010000061.1:0-3786 GCA_035626635.1 Binatia bacterium
TATTTTTGCTATGATTTCAATATGAAAAACAAGATTGCCGTATTTGGAGGAGGTTGCTTCTGGTGCACAGAAGCGGTGTTTAAACGCTTAAAAGGAGTTCATAGCGTTGTTTCTGGTTATTCAGGCGGTGGTAGTATGGACAAGCCGACCTATGAACAGGTCAGTTCCGGTTCAACTGGTCATGCGGAAGTAATTAAGATTGAGTATGATCCAGAGCAAATTCGGTTTGAAGATTTGCTCAACGTGTTTTTCTCTTCCCATGATCCAACCACATTAAACAAGCAGGGAAATGATGTAGGAACGCAATACCGCTCTGTCATATACTATTCATCACCGGAACAAAAGGTCCAAGCTGAAACATTCATCAAAGAGCTGGAACAAGAAAAAGTATTTGAACAACCGATTGTAACTGAACTCAAGCAACTTGGGAATTTTTACCCGGCAGAAGAATATCACCAAAACTTTTACGACAACAACAAAAATTATCCTTATTGCACTTTTGTAATCGATCCAAAAATCACTAAACTTCGGCAGAAGTTTGCATATTTATTAAAACCAGAAACTAATGAGCACTAATGAAATTTTAGTTATAATCGTTTCCTTTATCCTGATTGTACTGGGTGGAATCGGTTCTATTTTACCAATCTTACCTGGTGTGCCCTTGTCTTATGCCGGATTATTCCTATATGCCTGGTACACGGATTTTGAACAGGTCGGCAGTACAGCTTTGGTTATATTCGGTATTCTGACTTTGTTAACTATAGTGCTGGATTTTATTGGTCCTGGACTTGGTGCCAAGAGATACAAGGCGAGTAAGTATGGAGTTATCGGGTCAATGATTGGAGCTTTTGCCGGAATCTTTATTTTGGGTCCATTAGGGCTGCTGCTCGGTCCTTTTATAGGCGGATTCATCGGGGAGTATTACTCCGGAGGTGATATTAATGCAGCCGGTAAAGCTGCCTGGGGCTCATTTGTTGGATTTGCTGTTGGTTCACTCCTTAAGGTAGTGATTGCCGTGGCTATGTTGGCTTACTTTGTGTACGCCTTGTTTTAACAGATAAATTCTCGTATAATTATTTCTGCGAAATAAGAATGTGTCTGACTCGTGGGAGGTACAGGATGTCAGGAAGATTCTATTTATCGGTCGAATCAGAAGGTAAGAAGCTTCTCCACGTGGAGACGTCCACACTGCTTCGTTGGGTGGTATTCTTGTTCCTGTTTGGCTACCTTCTGTCTGCACCTATTCTGGCCAAGGGGCAGAAGGGCAAAACAAAGCAGTCCCTTCCGGAACTCGTGGTGACCTACGCAGCCGAAGGCAGTAGTTCAGTCGTAGTGTTCCGATGGAGCGAGCCCATCGAAGAATCCAGTGATTCCCTGGAAAAAAAGATTTTCGAAAACGAATACGTCAACTCGGTCACTGTGAAGGCAAAGGAAATCCGGGTTGGCATGAATACTGACGGGTCTTACGAGAAAGTCTGGGCTTCAGTGCGGGATCAGGTGCTCAGTAACTTGCGCAGGGCTTACAACACACCAAAGCAAATACGCCTGCGGATAGCAGGAGTCCCAGGAGGAAAATTAATGGATTATGATTAGGCAGCTACCCACAGCCGCCTTTTTTTATTTGTTTTGTCAAAGCCGGGGTTTTTATGGTATAATTAGCAGGAAATCTTAAGGCTGAGTTGAAAAATGTCAGAAAAAATTGAAGAACTTCGCAAGGTAAAGATACAAAAATTAGAACAACTTAAAACACAGGGTATTGATCCTTATCCCGTTGAATCAAAGCGGACGCATCGAATTGGTGATGCGTTGAAATCTTTTGACGAACTTTCAGCTGCCAAAACTGATGTTTCCTTGGTTGGCCGGATAAAATCAATCCGCACACACGGCAAACTGGCATTTTTTGATCTGGAAGACGAGAATGGACGTATTCAGGTTTTATTGAAGGAAGAAAATCTTAAAGAAGAATTTAAGTTAATAGAATTATTGGACCTTGGGGATTTTTTGGAAGCTCAAGGTCATTTGATGTTGTCAAAATCTGGCCAGCAAAGCCTTGAGGCCGCCAGTATCCGGTTACTTTCAAAGTCAATCCTGCCAATCCCGACTGAACATTTTGGAATAGAAGATCTTGAGACCAGATTAAGAAAAAGATATCTGGATTTAATGCTGAATCCAGAAACCAGAGACCTGTTCAGAAAAAAGGCAATTTTCTGGAAAACTATTAGACGTTTCCTGGAAGAACAAGGCTTTATGGAAGTACAGCTTAATGTTTTGGAGCCTATTCCAGGCGGTGCAGAAGCTGAGCCTTTCACAACTCACCATAACGCCTTAGACCGGGAATTTTACCTTCGCATTTCATTGGAATTGCCCCTGAAGAAATTGATAGTCGGCGGCTATGAAAAAGTTTTTGAAATCGGCAGAATTTTCCGCAATGAAGGAATTTCCACGGAACATTTGCAGGACTATTCCCAAATGGAATTTTATTGGGCATATTCAGAATACAACCAGCTGATGGATGTAATTGAAGAAATGTACAAACAGGTAATTGCAAACGTGACCGGCGGATTGAAAACTACTTACGACGGAAAAGAAATTGACTGGTCAGGCAAATGGCCAAAGGTCAGGTACTTTGATATTTTCCAGGAGAAAACTGGTTTGGATTTGAATACTGCCTCAGAGGAAAACCTAAAGAAATACGCAGACCAGGAAGGAATTAAGTATGACAAGAAGCAGGGGAAGGGACGTTTGATTGACTTAATTTACAAAAAGAAAGTCCGTTCTTCACTAATTCAACCGTGTTTTCTGATTAATCCCCCGGTTGAAATCGAACCGCTTGCCAAAAAAGACCCAAAGAACCCAAGAGAGGTCCAACGTATGCAGGTCCTGGCAGGAGGTACGGAATTGGGTAAAGGATTTTCGGAATTAAATGATCCGCTTGATCAGCGCGAAAGATTTGAGGAACAGATGAAGCTGCGTGAAGCTGGTGATGCCGAAGCGCAGATGTTGGATGAGGATTATCTGGAAGCAATGGAATACGGGATGCCGCCTATGGCTGGATTCGGGTTATCAGAAAGATTGTTTTCAGTGATCATGGATAGGTCAATCCGCGAAACGAATTTCTTCCCGTTAATGAAACAAGAATAATGGCTGGCGAATACGAAAAATTTGAAGTGGTGATTACAGCTATTATTGTCAAAGACGGGAAATATCTGATAACCAGGCGATCAATGTCCAAGAAGAGATTCCCAGGCATGTGGACTGTGCCAGGTGGGCATCTGGACACCAAAGATTATCTTGATTTACCAAAAGACACAGAGCATTACTGGTATAACGTTTTAGAAAAAGCCCTGAAAAGGGAAGTGCAGGAAGAGGTTGGTGTGGAAATCACCAATGTCGATTATGTGACTAGTCTTGCTTCAGTGCATTCGGACGGAAACCCTTCTATAGTAATTTCCTGTATGGGCGATTATGTTTCTGGAGAAGTTAAACTGCAGGAAGGCGAAACAGACGAAGCCAGATGGGTGAGCTTGGAAGAAGCTAAGACCCTTCCATTGATTGATGGGATTTACGATGAGCTGGCGATGACAGAGGCCAGACGAAATGGTAAAAAATTAGAGTGGAGCAGGGCGCAATAAAAACATGTTGGATATAAAATTCATTCGTGAAAACAAGGATAAGGTAGAAGAAAACAACAAGAACCGCGGCGTAAAGGTTGATGTTGGTGCTCTTTTAGAGTTGGATGAAAAACGTCGTAAGCAAATTACCCAAATAGAGGAATTGCGTGCGCAG
>DASPNG010000062.1:0-5061 GCA_035626635.1 Binatia bacterium
TTTTCACAGGCCAAGAATCTTGTGACCCTGATGAGAAAACAACACGGCCGCGTGTCGCAGGATTTGCGTAACGCAAGTTTTGCAGCCGCTTAGGTTGAAGGTTCAAGCCCCTCGGTGCCGTGCGCCGAGGTTTTTTATTTGAAAACACCGGCACTTGTGGCCGGTGTTATGTTATTGGTTGAGTTTAGCGCGGGTTTGTGGTCCAACATATCCTGTTGCCGGAACTCCAACGCTTGCCTGGTATTTCTTTACGGCGCTTAAAGTTGCCTGTCCAAAATTTCCATTCGGTTCAGCTGTCAGATAACCCATGCTGGCAAGAACTTTTTGCAGTTCCAGGACGTCATTATTCCTGTTTCCGTATGTCATGTTGCGGTTGAAAACATACTTTTGAGAGGTTAAAACCACCCCGCCGCTTGCGCCTTCAACTGAAAATGGGAGTGCTGTGCTGGAAACTGTAGTGTTCCCGTTTTCCAAGGCGTAACCAAGGATATAGTTCTTAGCCGATCGAAGGGAAATTCGGTAATTCATGCTGCTGGCTACGTAATTGTTGGCAGTAGTCAATTCGCCTTGTGCATTGAGGTTCAGGCTTGAATTTACCCAAGATGAACCATTCCAATATTCCAAAGATACCACATCATTTGCTGAGGCGCCGAGTAAGGTAATCTTACTGGTTAAACCACCTGTTTGAGGCACTTCACTTAATTGAACAAAAACATCGTTCTTAATGTTAGGTACCAAGGTGCTGGCAACCTGAATCTGGGAATTTACTGCAGATTCAGCACTTATTGCCACAAAAAGAGCAGTCATACCCAATGTAAGGCCTAATACCCCTTTTAAATATTTGTTATTTGCCATAGAAAATTTTATCTTACTTGTCTATATAATTGATAGCGCTTACAATACTATTTGTCAACTTGTACAAAAATCTAAAAAACTGCTTGTCTTAAGCGTTGACATTTTGCTCCGGTTATAGTACTGTATTCAGTTCGGTTCTTTCCACGCTACTGTTACGGAGGATGTATGATGAAAATGGCAAAATTCACGTTCGCACTCGCATTGACTGTGTTTATCGGTTCTTTCACGGCCCAGGGACAACAGACGGTTAACCAAATCCCGCTCCGTGACGACCTGGTCATCATGTTCGGGTCGGCGCCGGGTGCTCCAGATTTGCCGGAAATGTTCTCGAGGAACAGCGAATCTCGTTACGCTTGGGACCGATCCCGCAGCTTGATCGATGAGATCCAGTTCGCGTTTTACCACCTGTATCCTTCTCCTGACCGTGAAATGCTCAAACATATCCAAGGTAATACTTTCCCGGTTTTAGTGGAGAACGGTGCATTTCACGCAGTCAGTAAAAAGTACGGGATGAAGACTGCTATTCAGGTGGCGGCGATCAAGGAGCATAGTTGCTTCAGGGACCGGCAACAGTACGAGAATAACATCGAAATGACTTCTGAGGCTGCGATACGGTTTGTGAAGAACAGCGCGGTCCTTAACCGGTTCGATATCGATACCGCGATGGGGCATAAAGTTTGCAGCCACAGCAGAACACGTGAGGCCGAGTTGGTTGCAAGGTGGTCGATGGACCTGGAAACTACGTACTACAGGAAAATTGCGGAGATGGCCAGGACCAGACCGGGATTGTCCGTCCCTCCGGTCAGTTTCTGTGATATCGAACCCTACCCGTATATTCCGATCGATGAGCACATTCTCTATATCGCCAGAGTGCACCAGCAGAGAATCCTGCATGGGTACGCAGGGTTTGAATGCTATGACCTGGATATTGACGTCACGCTCGCAGAAAAAACTGGCGCGGATTTGGTAAATGATTTCGCGAGGTTGGTTGCTTTTGCGAGGCCGCTGGGCATCAAGGTTGGGGTAATCATCAATGGCGATGACTCCCGTTCGTGGATTACAGATAACGACCACTGGTATTTCCAAACCACGAACTACCGGCTGATCCGTTTCAAGGAGCTTGGGCTGTTTGATATGGCAGACCGGGTGGCGATTATGAGTTGGGCAAAAAGGTCGCCTCCGCCAGGAGAAAAGTTTGGTCCTGCCGATATGCCCAGAAACCTGCCTGAAACCGACGCGAATACCCACACGAACTACGTGCTGCATGTTTTAGATTGCATCCGCGGAGTTCATGCATGTTCCGTCTACCCACATCCACGTTGATGTGACCGCTTTTAAAGGGCGGTTTTTTTATTGCAGCAACAAAAAAGACTTCTTCGGAGAAATCTTCTTTGTTGGCAGCCCCACGGGGAATCGAACCCCGATTACATGGATGAGAACCATGCGTCCTAACCGTTAGACGATAGGGCCATAATTGCCAGAAAATTATAGTTGATTTGGTTAGGATTTTCAAGAGAAAAGCGCTATAATGATGAATATGACGGAAAAGGCTGTAGAAACACAACAACAATTCAAAATTCCCGAAGGTTTTCTGCTGGGAGCAGCAGCTTCAGCCCACCAGGTTGAAGGCAATAACATGAATAGCGACTGGTGGTATTGGGAAAAACAAGGCAAATTGCCAAAATCCGGCAACGCCTGCGACCATTACAACCGTTATGAAGAAGATTTTCAGATAGCTAAAAATATCGGCCTGAACGCTTTTCGCATTTCCATAGAATGGGCCAGGATCGAACCGGTTGAAAACCAATGGGACAAAACCGCAATTGAACATTACCGGAAAGTTCTAAAGAAGATGAAAGAACTGGGTCTGGTAAGAATGGTCACATTGCACCATTTCACTCTCCCACAATGGCTTGCTGAAAAAGGCGGATTTGAGACGAATAAAGGGGTGCAGGCTTTTGCACGGTACGCCTGGTTTGTGGCTCAAAACCTGGGTGATGAAATGGATTTGATTTGTACGATCAATGAACCTGAAGTATATACCGTTGGCGGTTACGGTACTGGTAAGTGGCCACCATTTAAGAAGAATTATTTCAAAGTTATCCAGGTCTATCGCAATTTAGTGAAGGCGCATATCGCAGCTTATAAGGCAATCAAGGAAGTCAGGCCAAATTCTCAAATCGGCTTGGCTAAAAATAATAACTACTATGAAACGAACAACAAATTTAACCCGTTAGAAAAATTAGTTGCAGGTATTGCTAAATATTTTGGTAACGATTGGTTTATGAACAGGGTAAGTAGATACCAGGATTGGGTTGGATTGAATTACTATTTCACAAAAACTATAAAGATTGGATTGAGTGGAGTTGGCCTGGCCAACAGCCCAGCACGTCCAAAATCAGACATGGGATGGCAAACTTTTCCGGAAGCGATTTATCATCTGCTCCTTGATTTAAAAAAATATAACAAACCGATTTACATCACAGAAAACGGGATTGCCAATGCCCGTGACGATATGCGAAAAGATTTTATCAAACAGCACTTATACTGGACAATGAAAGCGCGCAATGAAGGTGCTGACGTGAAAGGATATTTTTACTGGTCTCTTACAGACAATTATGAATGGCAGGATGGCTTTGACCGGTTGTTTGGTCTGGTAGAAATAAATTACGAAACACAAGAAAGGAAGGTTCGGCCAAGTGCGGAAGTGTTTAAGGAGATATTGAATGCCTAGTTATGTTTTATATGCATTAAGCGCGTATTTATTGCTGGCACTCCATGGAGTGGCTGATAAGTTCATGCTCACGAATACCGCGAAGCATCCGGTCGTGTATACGTTCTATGCCGGCACATCCAGCATTTTTGTTTTTATCCTGGCTCCATTTGGTCTAAAGATGCTGCCTTTTAATGATTTTCTCCTTGCTCTTCTATCCGGTGCCGGATTCCTATACGCCACATATTTTTTATACAAAGCAATACAGTTATCATCCGTTTCAAGAATTTTGCCTATTGAAGGCGGGCTGGTCCCATTATTTACTTACATTTTTGCTTATATTTTTTTAGATGAACGGCTTACTTTAAACCAGAGCATCGCCTTTTTGCTTCTCACATCAGGCGCAGTAATTATGTCTTTAAGAAGCGAAGGCGGGGAGTGGAAATTCAAGGCTTTGCGTGACGCCACAATCGCTGCTGTTTTATTTGCCGGATCCTTGGTATTGATAAAGCATGTATATGATGTTGGCGGCCTAGTTTCAGGCTTGGTTTGGAGCCGCTTGGGTCTGTTTGGCGCCGCGATGCTGTATCTGGCTGTGCCTAGCTATCGAAAATTGATTTTTAACGCTCCAAAAACCACAAACGCCAAAAATGCCTCATTGTTTTATGGAACACGTGCGGTGGGAGCTGCCGCTGGTTTGCTCCAGAACTACGCCATATCAATTGGCAGTGTGGTAATCGTAAATGCATTACAGGGTTTCCAATTTATTTTTGTCCTGTTTTTGACTTCAGTATTGTCCCAATATTATCCAAGAATTTTACATGAAAGAATTAACTTACAAACGGTAATGGTTAAAATTTCTGCCATCGTTTTAATCACAACCGGTTTGGCTTTGTTGGGACTATGAAAAAAGCGCTTATTGTCATTGCGATTATACTCGCGTTGTTTGCCGCTGGATGTGTATATTTTGCCTCCAAATATGAACCCTCTTCTACAACGGAGTGGGGTATAACTTTTTCACACAGGTACGCGGAATCACTTGGTTATGACTGGAAAGTGATGTATTTGGATATGCTTAATGATTTGAAACCCAAGAAGCTTAGATTGATGGCGTACTGGGAAGATATTGAACCTCAGCCGAATGTCTATGATTTTTCAAAGGCTGCCTTAATGCTTGAAGAGGCTGGTAAAAGAAATATCGAAGTTATTTTAGTGGTCGGCCACAAGCAGCCGCGCTGGCCGGAATGTCACCACCCGGATTGGTACGGCAGTTTATCGCAGGAAGAGCGTGATCAGGCACAGCTGAAAATGGTCGAAAATGCAGTGAATTACTATAAGCGATTTGATGCGATAAAAATTTGGCAGGTTGAGAACGAAGCATTATTTACTTTTGGCCACGAATGTCCAAAAACTCCGGTAGATTTGATTCAGAAAGAAATGGAGATTGTAAGGAAGGCTGACAGTCGCCCTATTTTGATGACTGACAGCGGAGA
>DASPNG010000063.1:0-2801 GCA_035626635.1 Binatia bacterium
GACTATGGGATTTGAAAAATAGTTTTTGCCTCCGCTTAAAATTATTGTATTATTAAATTATAAAATTAAAGAACAAAAGATGATAGAAGTGATAAAAACGTTGTATTCTTACGACTCCTGGGCTACGGAACGGTTGCTCAACGCGATGGGACAATTAACCAAAGAGCAATACAATGAACATGGCTGTAACGGACCGGATTCCATAAAAAATGTATTTGCCCAGCATCTAAGTTACAACTATGGCTGGATAGGCTGGCTGGACGGTCAGCTCACCCCGGAACAGTCCCTGGTCCAGCATTTTAAACCGGAAGATATTGAAACAGTTGCCCAAGCAAAAGAAAAATGGACAGAGGTCCACAAAGCAATGCACCATTACATCAGCAAGCTCCCGGAAAAGCACCTTCATGAAATAAAACCTTTTGCCTCTGAATGGATCAACTTGTCACTTCCCTTGTATGACCTAGTCATCAATGTGGCGGTCCAAGGCATACACACCAGAGCGCAAATAGTATCCGGAATAAGAAGATTCGGACTCGACGCAGGACAGTATGAAATGAACCGTTTCTCCCTAAAAGAAAAAGCATAATAAAAACCCTCCCAATGGGAGGGTTTTTTGATTTCAAAACTATAAGGACAGGTAAATCAGTATCGCTCCGATTGCAAGCATGAACAAGGATTCACCTTTTAAGTGCCTTCCCAGCCAGATAAATTTAAACAGGCTCAGGAAAATGCCCGGCGTAACAGTCATAATCAATCCTCTGAGCATACCTGCCCAGCCAAAAAATGTCACCAGTGACTCAGCCGGAGTTGCCCATGAATTGTGATTTAAGACTATAAACAAGCCCACTGCCAGGTTAATCAAACCCAGGAAAAAAATCAGAGCAGGATTATCCTTAAAATCCCCCAACACTCTCCTGAAATGAGTGGCATTCATCCACGCGCTCACTCCGCAAACCACAAGCACAATACCCAAGACCAACAGAATTTGTTCTGTCATTTTTTGTTTCTTAATTATTTAGTTTTATTCCACAACCCCCGTAAGTTGTGGTCCAACCGTAACCTAAAATTTCTTTGCCGCCGATCTGAGAACATTCTTCCCTGGACTCAATGTCCCTATAAATCAAAAAGTATCCCCCGTTATCAGGACAGACATCACCAAAACAGATATATGATATCTCAACTATTCTGCCGTTATGCCTACCTACTACCCGCGCGTGATTGGAATTATTCGGATTTTCCCGCTTCCTGTTTATTTCCAGCAATTTTGCTTCTTCCGCCCGGACATCATTCTCTGACAACCTTGGGAGCCTCAGCTCTGCCAAATAGATTCTCAACGGCCTGTCAAAAAACTGGTAAGCAATCACAGTTCCTGTCATAAGCAGCAGGACGATAGTTACAAACAGGTACTTTGGGTTCATATTTGTTTCTTTTTGGAGGTTTTATATCATTATATACCTTTTTCCATGCTATGCACACAGCTGCCGCTTATTGGGTCAGGTTAGAATTTATACGTTTTCTTTCCTGGAAATATCTGACAACACCTACCCCTTGAATCACCAAGCCAATTCCCAAACATAACCACCCTAAATATATAACGTTCCGGTTATCAAAAAACCGAAGCAGAGCAACAGCCAAGACCAGCACCGAGGCTGCTGTCCTGGTATAGGACAATAACGTCCGCTCATTCGAGTAATGCGCCTGCAATTTTTCTAATTTTTCATCATTCATGTTAAGCAATTACTTCTAAACTATATGAAATCGTATCGCCGGCGGTTATTCCAGCCTGCTTTCTGACTTCAGACTTGATTGGTAAAAGATATGCCCCGATTTTTTTATCCGGAAAAATTGAAGTTTTCCATTTAGCCTTTCCTACCGTCACTTGCACCGGCAAAGAGCCCCATCCACGTTTGAGGTCATTATAGTATACCCTGATTTGCTCCGATTCTTTTTTTGGCAGTGTAATAAAGTGCCACGAAGCCATTCCGGGATACAACCACACTTTTGCCTTCCATTTGAATAAATGCTTCATTGTATTCTTTTCTCATTATATCATCCAAAAATATTAGCGACTTAACCAACAAATTAGCTAATTTACACCAAAAAAAATTCCGTTTAGTATTAATACATAAGTCTTATTGTACATGTGATGCATAAACCGAACCTGCTTTCCACGATAGCGGACCACGTACCTAGCTTAGTAGTAATGTATAACATTACCAACGGCAGATACCTATACGTAAACAAAACGATAAAAAAACTCCTGGGCTATGAGCCAGAGGAGTTTATTAAAGGCGGTTTGGCTTTTGTCAGTTCATTAGTTCATCCAGATGACATGCCTAAGATTATGGAGAAAAACCGAAAAGCCCTGGAAGAGGCAAATAAAAAACTGACAAGTGATGGCGATGATGAGCCGATAATCAGTTTTGAGTACCGGATGTTACATAAGAACGGCTCATGGAGATGGTTCCAGACGGATGGCACAGTTTACGGCAGATCATCTATCGGCAAGGTGGAGCTTGTGCTTAATGTTTCAATCGACATAACGGAACGTAAGCAGGCGGAAGAACAGCTTAGGCAGATGCAGCGAAATCTGGAGAGGCAGGCTGAGATCCGATCCAGAGAGCTGATTAAAAACTTAAGGGAAAGTGAAGAACATTTCAGAACATTGATCCAGGCAGTGGAAGATTACGCTATTTTCTCAGTAGACACGAGCGGAAAAATAACCAGCTGGAATGAAGGTGTTGAATATATACTTGGGTACAAAGAACAGGAAATAATTGGAAAGCATTACAGCATCCTTT
>DASPNG010000064.1:0-3304 GCA_035626635.1 Binatia bacterium
ATCTAGCCCGTAATCCCGCAATCGTTTGTTATGGCGAGTTGTTATGCTCACGTTTATCCCCTCCCTTCCAAATTGGAATGTGCGATGCTTGATTATACTAGGAATAAAGAAAAAACTCCACCTTGCGGTGAAGTGTTTTCCTGGTCGGGGACCCGGGACTTGAACCCGGAACCTCTCGCTCCCAAAGCGAGCGCTCTAGCCAATTGAGCCAGTCCCCGATATATCAATTCTGATAATGCCTAAGAATTATACGCATATTTCCCCTCTTAATCAAGAGGGGAAATAAAAAAGCACGCACCGTAAACTTACACGGGTCGTGCTTTCAAACGGCCGAAAGCGCTTTTCAGTTCTGCTCCGGAAAACCGGGCAGCTTAGGCGGGATAAGCCGACCGCGTCCGCCCCGGGAGATCCGTCCGCCTTTGCGTCCGGCTTCCCGCGCTTCTTCAGGGGTCCACTCATGCGCCACACCCTGCTCGTGCGCAGCCTTGCCACCTTTGCTGGCGATCTCGCGCTGCTTTTCGGGATTCATTACCGCAAACCCTCGCTGCTCTTTCCGAATACCATCGGCCATGTCGCCCTCCTTGGTAGTGAGGAAATAATCCTACCCCAATCGGGAGCTAATGTCAATGCACCGGATCTGCAGCGCCGTTACCTGCCGAGCAGTTTCAGGAAATCTTTCTCTTCCAAAATCTTTACTCCTAAGGTCTGCGCCTTATCATATTTTGATCCAGGATTTGCACCCACCACCACGTAATCTGTATTTTTCGATACGGACGATACCCAGTCGCCGCCTGCTTCTCTTACAGCTTCTTTGGCCTCTTCCCTGCTCATGGTATCCAGCGTTCCGGTTACCACAACACTCTTTCCTGACAGCGGCGTTTTTTTAACTTTCACGTTTTCAACCTGGACACCGGCTTCCAACAGACGTTCCACCAGCTGCTTATTGCTCTTATGGTTAAACCATTCATACACGCTCTTTGCCACCACCTCGCCAATATTTGGGATGTTGCTGATTTCTTCCAGGCTGGCATTCATCAGCTTCTGTACTGACCCAAACCTTTGGGACAAATCAAAAGCCGTCTCCTCACCGACATGGGTAATGCCGAGGGCGTAAATAAATTTGGGCAAGGTTATTTTTTTTGCCCCCTGAATGGAGTTGACTATGTTCTCCGCACTCTTTTCACCAAATCTTTCCAGTGACTGGATATCCTCTTTCTGAAGGTAAAACAGGTCAACCACATCGGAGATCAGGCCTTCGTCCTTAAAGCGCTGCAAAATTTTTGGCCCGACTGTGTAAATTTCAAATGCGGAAACAAAATGTTCCATGGCTCGGACATTTTTGGTTGGGCAATCACGGTTGACGCAGTACCAGTCCACGCTTTGCTCTTTGCCGGCGGCGCGTCTTTCTGCCGGAGTCTTGCAGACAGGACAGTTTTTTGGCATGGAAAACTTTTTTTCTTTTCCGGTTCGCATTTTAGGCAAGACCTGCACCACATCAGGTATCACGTCCCCGGCCCTTTGGATCACAACTGTATCACCTATTCTCACGTCTAGCC
Organism: Binatia bacterium; assembly: GCA_035626635.1. Classification (GTDB taxonomy): domain Bacteria; phylum Patescibacteriota; class Doudnabacteria; order UBA920; family O2-02-FULL-48-8; genus DASPNG01. The sequence goes on from DASPNG010000064.1 coordinate 1,557, forward strand.
TGTTGATTTCATCAATGTTGTGCAGAGTTGCGCGTGAGACAGTTGTCCCGCCCACAAACACGGGACGCAATTGCGCCACAGGAGTCAGTTTGCCCGTCCGCCCGACATTCACAAAAATATTTTCCACCACAGTAGTCACCTGCTCAGGAGGAAACTTGAAGGCAATCATGCCGCGCGGCGCCTTCCCCACCACACCCAATCTTTTCATGAGAGAGTTATCATTGACCGACACCACTACCCCGTCGATCCCAAAAGGCAGCTCGTCACGGTGCTTGCCAACCATGTCATAGAATGCAAACACCTCATCCAAGTCTTTTGCTTTCTTCTGGAACATGTCAGATGTCTTGAACCCCAGCTCTTTTAACTTCTTATGCACCTGATCGTGAGTTTTCAAACCCAAATCATTTTTTATATCGTAGGCAAAAAAAGTCAGCTTGCGCGAGGCGGTGATTTTTGGATCCAGCTGGCGGACTGAACCTGCTGCCGCATTTCTGGTATTGGCATAGGTCGGCTTCCCTTCCTTCTCCTGCTGCTTGTTCAGTTCCTGCCAGGTCTTTTTTGTCATGATCACTTCCCCCCGGACTTCCAGATCAATCTTCTCGTCCAGTTCCAGCGGCACTGACTGCACCGTGCGCATATTATTGATAACATTCTCACCCACAAAACCATCACCGCGGGTGGCCGCAACTTTCAATTCACCTTTTTCGTAGCGCAAACTGATGGCCAACCCGTCAAATTTTAGCTCGTTAAAATATTCCACGCTCTTGATGTCGAGCAATTTAAAAATTCTGTCCTGCCAAGCTCTCACCTGCTCCTTATCAAACGCGTCATTCATTGAAAGCATCCGCTCTTCATGAAGAACTTTTTGGAACTTGTCCAAAGCCACTCCGCCAACTCGGTCAGTTGGGGAATTCTTCATCTTAAGCTGTGGATATTTCGTCTCAAGCGTAAGTAATTCCTGCGTCAGCGAATCGTAAATTTCGTCAGAAACACTGGGATCATCAAGCACATGATAGCGAAATCGCAGCTCATTTATCTGTTTGGTTAATTTCACAATTCTTGATTTGGCTTCTGTGAGTTCATTCTTTGACATGCAATTTTTTATACCGTAAAATTTAAGTACATAAGAGAGCTTTTGATAACAAAAATATCAAAGGAAAAATAAAACGAGAGATGAGTTACATCAAACCACATTTGTCCCCCGAGCTTCGTGCCCAGATCACCCCGCAGTCAAAGCGGGATAGAAGGATGACGGCAGCCGGGGTATTTTTATTGGCAGCCAGTTTCGCTCTCGCATACAATGTGTGGCCTCAGTCAGACGATACCGCCACTACCATAAATAATAAACTAGAATCGATTGGTGCACAAACCGATTCAGTCTCCTTTGGCAACGCTGAAAAGCAGGTTTTGGGTGCCGCAACCGACTCTGCTGAAGAAGCAGCCCCTGCAGCAGTACAGACTTCCCAGACTACCACCACTGATGAGCAGTTTACTTCATATACCGTGAAAGACGGCGATACGCTTTTCAACATCAGCCAATCATACAATGTTAAGTGGGACCTGATTGCCCAGTTCAATAACCTGCCTGAGCCATACATTCTGCATGCCGGTGATAAGTTGAGAATCCCTCAGGCCACCACATCAACTGTTCCAGGAAAGATCTACACGATTGTTAAAGGTGATACTCTGGCAAGCATCGCAAAAAAATACAACATTACAGTCGCGGATATCATTGCTGTAAATCCTAA
>DASPNG010000065.1:0-3731 GCA_035626635.1 Binatia bacterium
ATGTCGCCCAAATTAAAGCCATTACCAATAACTGAATCGTTGGCAGAGCCAATCAAATTTCCGCCACGACCGTAAACTTTTGCAGAACCTGGGATAACCTCAAGAGTTTCACCTGGGTTCATGTCTACGGCTACATGGCCGCCTTTTTGAGCGCTGGTGATTGTATTAGCGTTATCTGCCCAGGCCTCAGCTGTTATGGTAGCTGTGCGGTTGCTGTGGCTGATATCACCTTTTACTCTCACGTTCTGCGCGATGTTGTCAGGAAAATCCTGGACGCCGTTGTGCACGTAGAAATGGATACGCACTGTTTCATTGGTGGATGTCTGAACAGTCCCGTTTGAAACATAACCCTGGTTTCTGGTAACATTTCTGGCCATAACTAAAGGCATGTCCGTGCAGTCTTCACCGCCCATGGAAATCGGCCAGTTGTTCAGCATTGGAATGCCACGAGGAGGAGTTGGCAAACATCCGCCGCCTGCTGGCGGTTGCGGAGTTGGACCAGGAACGCTTTCCAAAGGAATGATCGACAAATCCCCATTGAATGTGCTCAGCACAGTAATGTGGAAGTCACGGGCATAAAAATCCTGATGCCTTACTTCTATATGATATGAACCCTGGTACAGGCGGAAAAAGTATGTTCCGTTACCGTCGGTTGTACCCTGTACCCCATTGTCCGGGTTGGAGCTGTCATCAGCAACCAATCTCAAACTTGCGCCCGCAACTCTGATATCTTGCAATGGGTCACCATTAAAGACTCGGATGGTTACATCCTGTCTTTCCGGACCCCAATCCGCCAAACTCAACCCGGTACTGGTTACAATAACAGCCAATACCAAAGCGGAAGCCATAGCGCGAGCGATACCTGATTGTGTGACCTTTGTCACAAATTTCATGTAAACTCCTTCCTGCTTTGATGCAGAATTAATTTAATAGTTCAATGGCTGATTTCCTGTTAACCAGTCCAAAAATATAACTCCTGAAGCTATATTCTCAGACTCGTTTAATTATTTGTTTTAAAAATGATGCGGGAAGCGGAAGACCTTAGTCTGTCCGCTTCCTCGCTTGTTAGAAACCGAATGAGAATGCAGTCGACGCGACCGCACCTCCGTTACTCGAAGATCCTCCCTTTCTGCCATCCTGTATAACCGTTTTGTTGTCGCGCGCGGCGTTGGCGGCAAGAAGTCCGCCGACAATCGCACCTGCAAGCACTGCGCCGATGAGCCATTTCTTGCCTGCACCCCCGCACTTATCGCACACCACGCGTTCGCGCTCGATGATCCGCTCGATGGGCGGCAGCGGACCTGGTTCCAGCTGGGACTCAGCCGGTGGTTCCGGGATGCGCATGTTCTCGAACGTGACCTCGTTTTTGCCGTCGATGACGGTCAGTTCGATCTTGTCGTTCAACGCTCGCCACCGATCGGATTCGAAAAACTCACGAAGGACGTATCTCGTCCCCACAGGAGCCTCGAACTCGGCACGTTTGTTGTCGAGCAGCTCGACCTTGACAGGGTCACCGCCAGTATCTGGCGTGGCTTCCACGCGGAGTTGAATTTCCTGCCGCGATGGTGTATCTACTTGTCTGCCCCGCTCGTCTACGTGCCTCTTGTTCACCACCACCCTAACCCTCTTTGGAGGTGGCACGGTCGGGTAGTTTCCTGGAACCAGCACTCCTTCCAACCCGGTGAGATTGATGCACTTAGTTGGAATAGTCACTGATATGACATGACCGTAGTAAGGCCCCTCCCGCATCACGATCGGGTCAACGTTGAACACCTGTAGCGGTTCATCGAACGCAACCACCGGCGGTCCAGTAAATCGAGAGACCAGTGTTCCGTCCGCTTGCTTGGCGCTCCAGGCCATTCCCGTGTAAAAATTGCCTCCCTTGGGAATGGTTTCCAGTCGCATCTTCCCTATCCTGATTTTTTCTTGCAGTTCTTGCTTGAACCAGGCAGGAACAGGACTGTTGTTCCGGAAGTAAACGACTGATGCGGCGTTCCACACCATTGCCGACGCCTTTTCGTAACCTGGCTCTTCCAGAAAGATCTTCTGGATGCACGTCCACATCGCGTCGACATTGTTGGGGTCGCGGCACTCGGTCGGCAAGAGCTCGGGCGGTACAAGCGGATCTGCGCCGTAGTTCGTCCAGGTGAAAAAATTCAGCTGGGGAAGCGGTGTGGGATTGAGAGTCGGGTCCGTGTTTCCTGCCGCAGGTACAGTGGTTGCCACCACGCCCTGCTGCGCCCAAACGTCTACTGGCACAAGCTGCGCCAGCAACAGAAAGACCAAGAACCTTGCTACCGGCTTCAACTTCGCCAGTCTATTCATTCTGCGCCTCCTCCAAGTTGACCAAGTCAGTTGCTGCCTAGAATGCCGTAACCGGCAAAGGGAAAACGTAAAATTAGTGTGAAAAAGAACTGCCAATCTGGGTTTAGCAGATCGACACGCAATTGTACCGCAAACGCCAGCTTAATGTCAAGGTAAAAAATCGCGTTTTTACTGCAAAAATAGCATATTTTTTCACCTTTTTTGCATCAACTGACCATCTGTCACAATAATCTGAAACAATATGCCAGTTTTTTGTACAAACCAAACAAAAATCCCTGCTTTCAAGCAGGGAGAAAATTTACAGATTTTGGAGTTCAGCCGTGACTACGTAGCGGTCTTTTTGTGTCCCAATCGGCCAGCAGGTGGACAGATTGAGCTTGGCCCCGGAATTGTCTATAAACTGCCTTTGGTCATCTGGCGCATAGATACTTTCTGAGGACACACGGTAGCGGTAATTGTAAGTCTTGCCGTCATTGCCATAAACATCGATAAAAATGTCATCGCCTGGCTGCAGGGCATTCAATTTGGCAAATACCTGTTTGTAAGGATGCTTTTTCCAGAAATAATCAGATGAGTGACCTGAGATATAAACCATTCCCCGCTCACCTGGTAAAGCAGTTCCCGGATAATGGACAACTCCCCTGGTCAGGTCATTGTCAAAATCAGCCGGATCTTCAGTCCATATAACTGGTACCTGAAGGTTTAATTTTGGAATAGACAATCGCCCCGGTTTAGTAACATCAAAGTTTGCAGTGTGTTGGCCAAGTGCCGGAAGTTTTGCTGCTGCATTGAAGCTGATCCGGTTATTGATCTTTATCAGATCAAGTTTTGAAATAGTATCTTTTTGCTTGTTTGTTAGCTGGCCTGATCCCCAAGGGTTGCTGGAATTAATAACTTCAATTCCGTCCCTTGTCCCGTCATTGTCTGAATCTGCCACTGTCGGGTTGGTTTTGATGACAAACTCGTCATAATTACTTAACCCATCCCCGTCCACATCATTGTTCGGGCCTAATTTTTCAGTGTCTTTAACTGAGAAAAAATATCCCTGGATCCATTGGTTATATTCAGTTAAATCTCCTTGCAGAATCTGTTCGTCTTCACTTTTTGCAAACCAACCCTGTACCTGCTGGAACAAAGCACCAAAATTTAATGCTACATAAAAGAAAGCAAATGCTACGGCAAAGACTGCAGGATAAACAAGAATGCTGCTCCAGTTACCGGATTTGGTTTTGACCTGAGCTACTACACTTTCCATACCTGCTAATACTTGAGGAGCAGTTTGCTGTTGCTGAGCCGAAGGTTCTGGTTTTTGTGCCTGTGCTGGTTGCTGTTTTTGAGATGAATTAAAATCAGGGATTTGCACTTCTTTGTTTACAAATGGCAAATTAAAAGGCAGCCCTGGATCA
>DASPNG010000066.1:0-2489 GCA_035626635.1 Binatia bacterium
CAGTTTCCGCCAGCTCTTTTCTCTCTTTATGTAGTAAGGTTTTACGCCTGCAGCCTCTTCCACCAGGTTCTTTATTTCAGCAGGCCCTGCTAAAACCATCTGGTCAATTGTCCCCTGCCCGATAACAGCATAGTTAGTAGCGCCAAATCCTGAACGCATCAAGGATTCGACAATATCCAAAAGCCTGACCTTTTGGTTGTTGATCAGGTAATCTGATTCACCGTTCCTGTACAATCTCCTGGTCATTGCCACTTCCGCGTATTCATAGGGCAGCTTCCCGTCCTTATTATCAAAAGTCAGCTGCACTTCTGCCATGGACAATTTTGATTTCTTGTCAGAACCGGCAAAAATCACATCCTCAGATTTCTTCCCGCGCAAAAGCTTCATGGATTGTTCACCCATGACCCAACGCAGCGCATCGGCCACGTTTGATTTGCCTGAGCCGTTAGGGCCGACCACTGCAGTCAGTCCTGGCTCAAATTCCAGAACTGTTTTTTGTGCAAACGATTTAAAACCCTGTATTTCTAATCGCTTAAGATACATTTTATGGTTTAATTTTCATTCCAAACTTTCAAACCGTTTTCCGCCGCTGAAATTTCGGCTTCTTGCTTTGAACTACCTACTCCCTTGGCTACCTGCTTTTCCTGGACAAACACTCCAACTTCAAATTGCTTATTATGATCAGGGCCCCATTCTGCCAGCACTTTATAATGTGGAGTCACTCCTAATTTTTCCTGTGTCAATTCCTGGAATTTACTTTTTGGATCCAACACTTTTCCGCCGGACACAATTTTCGCCAGCTGGTTGATGACAAATTGATTTACGAATTCTTCCGAAACCTGAAATCCCTGGTCCAGATAAATAGCACCGATCAAAGCTTCAATCGCATTGGCAAGAATCACCTGTCTTGCCCGTCCCAAATCTTTGGCTTCGCCTTTAGACAGCAAGATATATTTATCCAGTTTTATGGAAGCGGCAATCTCCGACAACATCTTATAGTTCACCAACGCCGATCGCAGATTAGTCAGCTCCCCTTCCGGGTTAGGAAAATTTCGGTACAAATATTCAGTCGTGATCAGCTCCAAAACAGCGTCACCTAAAAATTCCAGACGTTCGTTGTGCGCCAAAGGCCATGACCGGTTTTCGTTCAGGTAAGAACGGTGGGTTAAAGCACTTTGCAGCAAATTCCTGTCTTTGAATTTTATTTTTATTTCTTCTTCGAGCTGGTTTAAATCAGCCATTGGGTTATCCCCGAAATTTCAAATCACAAGCGCCAAACTAGTTGGAGTTTAAGATCTGAAATTTTATTAATTTTCTCCTGGTGGACGGTAGAGGATTTGAACCTCTGACCCTCTCTACGTCAAAGAGATGCTCTACCACTGAGCTAACCGTCCGCGTCGTCTGATTATTGAATGATTTCCGGTACAGTTTCTGCTTCAGCCTGTTCTTCAGACTTGAGCGGCCTGACCATTTCAAGGAACGCTATTGCCCAGGCAATCCGCTGGAATACAGCAATCAATCCTTGGGACATAAAGAATACCACAAAACCCGCGATTCCAGCCAGGGTCTGAACGATAACAAGCATTGTCTGGCCTCCCATATCATAAAATAATTGGCTCAAAAGGACAAATGGCCAGATCAGCACCAGGGCCAGCGCAACACTAATAATCAGCCCGATTATTTCTATAATCACCAGGATTATGCTCAACAAAACAAATAGCGGCCAATGTTTCCGGATGAAATCCATGCTGGCCCGGAAGCCATTCATTGGGGTCATGTTATGCATGACCATGAACATAGGGGTGAATACGCTGGAATAGTAAATTAGGATGAACACCGGAATGTAAAAAAACAGGGCAATCAGGCCGAGCATTGTGGCACGGGAGGAGTAATCATTCGAGCTTAGATACGCCACAGGGCTGGCAAACAGCGATGTCAAAATTAATATCAATGCACCAAACGCCAGACCGGTTTTCAAAAGACCAACCGTATACGGCTCAGCCATCTCTTTGATTTCTTCCTTATCAATGGATTTGTAATCCTTCAGTTTTTTTACGGCCAGGAAAACAGCAGCCTTGGTTTTGAAATAATAAATCACAAGGACTGCAATCACGATCAATGCGACAAGCCCGATCCAGGGATTTCCTCTGACCTGCTGTGATTCAGTAATCCCCCAGTTCACCATACCCGCATTTTCTAAAAAATATCCTGAGTTGAGAATTAAAAATAATCCGCGGAACAAAGTTAGCCAAACCAAAAACAGGCCTGCTGACCAGAAGTATCTAAAATTCTTGGTCAGGTAGTAGGCCTGTTTTAGTATTTTTGTATGAATGCCCTCCATGGCCGTTAGACTGGCTGCGAACTGAACTCCGGTGTTGGTGGTTTCATCTCATCACTAAGTTTCCTGCCCAACTTTTCTTTAGGGATGATATCTATAACCAGCTGTTCATATTCTTCACGCTCCAGAGTTTCAACTTCAATAAGCTTAT
>DASPNG010000067.1:0-12628 GCA_035626635.1 Binatia bacterium
AAAGCAGAAAAACTCATCCTTATCGTAGAAGACGAAGACGCCTTGGCTGAAGTACTGGCTGATGCGCTGGAAACCGAAGGATATAAAGTCCAGGTATGTGATAACGGTGAAGACGGCCTAAAAGTAGCTCTTGAAAAGAACCCAGATCTGATTCTCCTGGACATGTTAATGCCTAAGAAAAATGGTATGACCATGCTGACTGAATTAAGGAAAAGCCAAAAGCCACCAATTAGCCCGGTAATTTTCTTCACTAACCTTAACCAATTGGATAAAATAGCAAGTGCGGTTGAAGAAGGTGCAGAAGGATACATGATCAAGGCAGAAACTTCACTGGAAGAAATAGTTAAAAAAGTAGACGAGTTCTTTGAGAAAAAAACAAAAAAATAATTTAAAAACACACCGGTTAACCGGTGTTTTTTATTTTAATCCAAAAAATCATATCCATTTCAATTTGGTCTATGTATTGGTCTCCAAGTTTCAGTTCATGTTTTGAATGACCGTATTCCTGGAAACCTAAACTTTTGTAAAGTTTCCTGGCGTTTTCCTGCGGAGCATTAACTGATATTTTCAAGCGCGTGATTCTGGGTATCTCAGTTGCCACCGCGATCAAATGTTTAATCAAAGAGCCTGCCATTCCCCTGCCCCGATATTCCGGATCAGTGTAGACTCCTACGATTAATGCCAAATGATCAAACATCTTTGGCGCATACAGCATTAATCCGGCAAGGGCGACAATTTTTCCATCCTCTTCTATTCCGTAATAATCCGTTGAGCTATTTTTTGATCCGGATAATTTCAATCGCCAGTCTTTTTCTTCCAGCAACAACTCTTCTTCATATAGATAACCGAAGGCTGACGGATCAGTTTGCAAGGATTTCAGTCTTATCGACTTGAATCTTTCCCAATCATCTGAAGTTAATTTAGTTATTGATAGTTGCTCCATGCCAACAATCTACCAAAATTTCTTTTTACCAACAACTAGTCAATGTTGGATTGCTTTACTGACGTTCTCCTTCCGGATTTTGGACCGACTGAAACAAATACATCACTGTCCGCAGCAGCTATGTCCCAGGAGCCTGGCCACCATTCTTCAAAACCGAAATCATTATCCAGAGTGTTCCCCTCAAAATCAAATAATTTAATATGGGATCCCCCCAACAGCGGAACTGTGACCACTTCAGGTCTTTGGCTGTTGTTTGTTTGGGCAAAGGTAATCCTTGATCCTCCCAAGTGATTTGGATCGTAAGACATGAACTGTGAGATGGTGATTCCAATATTGTTAAAGACTTTCACATGCGGCCCGCCGCCGTTTCCCGGAGCTGTTGCAATGTAGGCTTCGGACCCGGAACTATATGCCGCCACATCAATCCCACCCCTAAATCCCGGATCGTATGCAAAAAATGAAACAATTTCCTGACCAGTTTGTTTAAACACCCGGACGTGTGGTCCGCCGCCTTTTCCAGGCGCAGTAATGATCTCGTCTCCACCGTCGCCATCCATATCAGCAGCAGCTATATTTACACCACCAGTGAACCGTCCGTCATATGCCATGAAACCCCCAATTTCTCTTCCTGCCAAATCGAATATTTTTACATGCGGCCCGCCGCCGCTGTGCGGGGCAGTAATAATTTCCGCCTTGCCATCCCCTTCTATATCCGCAATCGCAACATCCACTCCTCCCCTAAATCCCACAGCATAAGGGAAAAAGCTGGAAATTGGAGTGCCGTCTTTTTCCATTACACGCACATGGGGCCCGCCTCCCGGCCCAGCACCCACAACCAATTCATTGCTCAGATCAGCGTCAACGTTCCCGGCAGAAATAAAGCCCCCGCCGTTGAATTCACCAAAAGGTAACACCTCATTTGGTTGTTGTGGCCGTATGACTGGAGTTGTAATTTTCTTTGCGGCTTTTAAACTGCCGTAAGGACTGATCGGTGTTCTGTCAGGTCTCCTAATTTCAAAATGCAGATGAGCCTGAGTTGTTTCGGCGTTACCTGAATCACCCATCCATCCAATCAGCTGGCCTGCCACAACCTTATTTCCGTTGTCTACATCGATAGCATATGCATTCATTCCCCCACCCTTCCCGTCGTCAGTTCCCGGATTATCATTATTAACATGCAAATAATGGTAAGTGTACCCGTCTTTATCCTGCAGAGTGATGGAAAAACCAAAATCTGCTTCCGGGTAAGCAACTCTCCGGACTGTTCCATCTACCGCTGCAACCAACGGCAGCATTTTCCTGCCCATCAGGTCATTGCCCTCGTGTTGTCTGGCACCGCCGTCTCTTGGTGCGCCAAAATCATCCCAGTAAGTGACTGAGCCGATGACAGGAAAAGTAATTGGACGAACTTCCGAAGCTGTTTGTGCTTCGGTCATGACTGGAAAAAAACTGAACAAGACGCTGGAAATAACAAAAATCGTGAGGATTTTTGTGTTTGTTTCAAAATTTTTGGATTTCATGTCTATTTAATCGTTTGACTCAATGTACCGTTACTGGTTGTAAATTGTTATTGTAATGTGATTACGATAATCTCAGAGTTTGTCCCAACCCTCTGAGGCGGCCCCCAGGTCCCGGCACCGCTTGTAGTGTAAATCTGAGTCTTGTTTAATTTATTCAGCCCGTAATGGAATTTCCCGAATATCTGTTTTGTTATAAAGCTCATTGGGTAGACCTGGCCCAAATGCGTGTGACCGGAAACCTGCAAGCCAATTCCTGCTTCCTCTGATATATCAATCCTGTTTGGGACGTGCTTGATAAGAATACTCGCCACGGTAGGATTTATATTCATGTTCCGTAACACAGCTCTTTGGTTTTCTGAATCAGTTCCTGTCAGGTAATCTATTCCGGCAACCTGAAGCCCGTCCACCACCACCAGCTCGTTATCAAGGACTTTAAGTCCCCCTTCCTTCAAGCCGTTCAAAAAAGGACTTTTATCACCGAACTGCTCGTGGTTGCCAGGCGCAAAAAATACTCCATAAGTAGATTTAATGTCTCCAAATACTCTGGCAAGTTTCGTGTATTCAGTAGGGGTGCCGTCATAAAAATCACCTGCGATCAAAACCATATCCGGGTTTTGTGCCTGAATCAAACCGGAAATCTTCTGGGCAAAGTTAACATTTCTCACATTGCCCAGATGCGTATCGGCAACCAGGACCAATTTTCTTCCTCTCCACTGTTCAGGTAAATTTTCCAGATGAACTGTTGCCTGCCTAACTTTTACTTGATTCGAATTCCAAATCCCGTATACGCTCATTATTATCGCCAATACAAACATCCCTCTGACAATTAAGTCAATATCTTTACCAGGAGCAAAAAAATTAACAACAAAAAAGATAATTGCTGCCAATATGCTTGCAATGAACAGCCAATACAGTGTCCCCAACCATACAGCAGAAGCAGTGTACAAAAATTTGGTCAAAGGACCATAGTATTTTGAAGCAAGAAATGAAACCAAAATAAAACTAATGGAAAGCACGATAAAAACTACTCTCGTCCACAACAAGTGGCTGGGTTCCAGAATATTAAAATAACGGACGAACGTCTTGTATACCACATAGTGGCCAAGGAATAAAATCCCTTGTACTATGCTGACAAATATGATGATCATTCCTGAGTGCATGTGGTAAGTCTAACAAAAAATCCCCGCTTTCGCGAGGATTTTTTGAGGTTTAGTTAGAACCTTTGTTCTTGCCGCCAGAGGCAAAATAACTTACACAATCGCCCTGGTTCTTGAAGCCGTTACCATTGTCGTCAACAAGCAGTCTCCAGCCGCCGTTCTTACAGAGTTCTTTCCCTTCCTGGGCTGATGGCTCATATGTGAAGAGAGTGGTGTTGATCAGAGTATTATCGATATCAACTGTCTGTTCACCGTCGAGGAAGAACCAGCCGCCATCTGCTACCAGTTGAATACCAGTAACTTCGTAATCACCATACTTTAGTACAGCAGCACCATATGGGTCATAGAACATGCCGCCGGTAAGTTGGCTTGTGTCTATTGGGTTTACACCTTCCAATAAGTCACCTGTATTGGTCCAAACTGCTGGTGGACATCCTGTGTATGCTGGTGGTGGACCAATATACACAAAGATGCTTCCTTCATCTCCAGTAGTCGGATCAACGACATTTACCTGGAACCTTGGCGAACCGCCTCCGCAAGAATCATCAGCCTCAAACCGATAATCCGTGCTGAGCGTTGTTAATTCCGCGAACGTCAAACCTGATTCGACTCCATAATCAATCCCGGCAAAACCAGGATCAGAGTCGGAAACCAACCGAACCGCCCGATTTGAAGCGTTACCTGGGGTGATGTAACTTGCTTCGCCGAACAAACTGTAGTCTGTCGGCGAGTGGATCGCGAATGCTACAGGCGATGCAGCCAGAGCCAGCGCGAACACACCAAGAAACGCCACAAACTTCTTCGTTTTTCCCATGTGATCTCCTTTGTGTTAATTACAACTTAATAATGATGCAAAATTGAAAAGATTATAACAATGGAAGAACGAATGAAGAATACAGCTAATATTTGTGCAATTTACACTGCTTAAGGTGCAAGTTTCAGAAAACTATCGGCTGTATGTATGGCAAACCCGGCCATATGATCATTATTTGCGTAGGCCTGGGCAATCATTAACGTATTATATTTCAGATTTTGTTTTGTTTTTCCGTAATATGTAATGAACGCGGGCAGAACATTGTATGTTTCCTGTCCCACAATAACCCTCGTGGAATAATTTTTTGATTTGATGTAGTCCAATTCATCTTTTACCAAATTCACCGTTCCATCAGCGCCGTCATAGAAATTACGGTAAGCCATAATTGAGAGATATGTTTGGGAATGCCTGCTTAACAAGTTCATAAGGTGGACACCCGGAGTAGCAGTGGTATTCTTATAAACAATGCTTGGGTTGTTTGCGTTTACCTTATCAATCCAGAACGGGATGGTTAAACCTAAGTTCATATAAGAGTGTCGGCTGGATTTAATGGTGGCGATCATTCTGTCCACCATGTTCAAATACTGTGACGCATATGCAGCCCGGTTAGTTTTATAATCGGACAGTGTGTAATATTCGATGTCAAAGTTTATACCGGCAAACTTGTACGTGTTCTTATAATTATAATCCAGAATATGGTTAAGCAGGATGAAAACATTATCACTCTTTTCCGCCTTGAACCAATCAGCTGCTCCGGCTAAAGCGTGGACCTTTATCCCATAAGACTTCGCAGCTGCAATAAAATCTGCAGACTGCCTGTTGAAATTGGCAATCTTTAATTCCCGGTCACGCTGGCTGGAATAAACTTCCAGAAAATTTTTGATGTTCACGTAAACCGTATTCACACCTTCCTTGCTCAGTTGGGAAAAATATTGTGACCGTATGGTGGATGTCTTGAAGTAACTTGGGGTCCGCCATTCCCACACGGCAATTTCTTGGTTTGGTGGAAAACTATATCCTTCTGCCGCATTAACGCTTGGTTGAGGAATTGTAAACTGCCTGGCGATTAATGCGATTACCATTAATGTACTGAAAAATATAACGTATTTTGTTCTTAGTTTCATTTTCTCTCCTAATTGCTTTTTATCCTGTACATATTATCTAGCAATTAAGCAGTAAGCAAGCTGGAGCAATAAAAATTAAACACCGGCGTAAGCTGGTGTTTTTGTTTATTGCTTGATTGACGCGATTACCATAGCTGTCATGTCATCGGGCTTTGACCTAGGAAGTCGGGATCTGCTGGCTTCCAGCGCGGCTTTGACCAGATCTCTAGCAGCTTCCTGGTTGTGTTTATTCTGGGTCAGCTGCCTTTGAATCTGACTGTCTGTCAGATTATCGCTTATACCGTCTGAACATAACAATATTTTATCTCCAGGCAGGACATCAATAGCAATTATTCCAGAATCTAAATGTCCAGCTCCTAAGGCCTGTGAAATCTGATTCCTTCGGTTCCATAAAGACTGCTCAGCTGGCAGCAGTTCTTTTTGTGGGTCTCTTACTTCAGAAAATTTTGCTTGTAAACTTCTTGCGTCTTCCACATCTTTATAGATTGGGCTGTCATCCAGAGTAACTTGCTTTAGGATATACTTCCTGAGAATGTATACTCTGCTATCGCCTATGTTAACAATTACTGCTTTCATGGCACCATTCTTCTCTGTTTCAATGATTGTTACCAGAGAACCTGTTGTCCCCATGTCTGCTACTTCTGAATTACTGTTTGATTCTTCCCTGATCTTCCTGTCTGCCAGAATCATGGCATCATACATGGCGTGACCGACATGATAAGGACTGCTTCTTTCTGAATCAGGCTCAATAAACCATTCTTTCATTTCCCGCTTGATAATTTCGCTGGCCAGACCGGCTGCTCTTTCACCACCCGAATACCCGCCCATCCCATCAAAGACTCCAAATACCCCGTGCTCGGGTAGGCCAAAAGCACGGTCTTCGTTTCGTTCCGGATGTTTTTCTGAAGCCACACTCTCCACACCAACAACAAATTGCAATTTTTCCTTATTAGTTTCGCGGGTGGAATCAAGTGACTGTTCCTGTGGAGCCTGCCAATTGGTGTAGTCTAATTTTTTTTCTGATTCGGACATTTATTGTTTCAATTCTGTTTTCTTTGCTAATTCATAATAACAAAAAACATTAGCATCCGCTAATGTTTTTATTCATATCTCAAGGCGCTGATAGGGTCCTGCTTACTCGCTTTGATGGAGGGTAGAGTACCGGCCAAAAATGCCAGTAAAATTATGCCCAAGAATATTCCCAAGGACGGCAAGAAAGGGAAAGCTAAAAGCTTGAAGCCCACAAAATCCTGCAGAAAATTATTGGTAGCAATGTTATTGACGATAGGAGCCAAAATCATGCTTATGCCGATCCCAAGCAATGCTCCCCAAAAACCAATACTTGCCGCTTCCATCGCGAATATAGAAAAGATGGTAGTACGGTTTGCTCCCAGCGCCTTCATCAATCCGATTTCAGATGTCCGCTCTGTAACCGCCATCAATAAAGTATTAACTATCCCAAATGTGGCAGCTAAAAGAGCAATGATCCCAAAAACATTTAAAACTATCAAAATCCCATTAATGACTGTGTTGATGGTGCCGATGGCATCCTGAATTGTCTGGGCATTATAACCGTTGGCACTAAAAATTTGTTTCAAAGACTCAACTTCCTCATCCGAATAAGCAGGATCATGGCTGACCACCAGTGCCGGATATCTTTCCGAAAGACCAGCCACTCCCCTTGTCTGATCATTATTGATATCCATCAGCAGCCCGTTGCTGATGTATGAGGTTGCGCTTCCCAAGAGAGATTGAGCAGTAACTGCCGCAATAATCAATTCCTTCTCTACAATCCTTCCGTTCACATCCTTATAGCCAAGCGTGATGTTCTTTCCAATCGCCTCTTCCGCAGAACCCAAACCAAGCGGGTCAACGTAACGCATTGGAATCATTATCATATCTTTCCTGTTTAAATCCAGATAACTTCCTGATTGCAACTGAATATTGAAATTTTCTATATACTGTCCCACTGTAGCTTGGAACTTTTTTTCACCTACACCAAGATACTCCACCTGAACGTTCAGTTCCGGAATAACCTTGTCCACTCCCCTGATTTGTTGGACCTCTCGAATATCATCCGGGCCAAGAAGCGTCTGGTTGAACATGCCTAATTGTCTATCAGGATCATACTCCTGAACGTCACTGCTAACCGGATTATCAGAATCGTTTCTGGGTTGAATAATCAATGTATTTTCCGCTCCAACATTTCCCAGCTCCCGATCAACGTATGACTTGATCCCGTTTCCTACACCGTTGGTCAAAGAGATTGTAAACGTCCCTATAAGTACCGCAGAAATAGTCAAAAACGTGCGGAGTTTTGACCGCAGTAAATTTCTTTGTGAAATAATTATCCTGTCTCTAATTCTCATACAATCTCCCCGTCTTTTATAGTAATGGTTCTATCGCAAAGAGCTGCCAAATCAGGGTCATGGGTAACAATAACCAAAGTTATATTTTTCTCCTTATGCATTTGAAAAAGAAGATCAGTGATGATTCTTCCGTTTTCCGTGTCCAGATTGCCTGTTGGTTCGTCCGCAAATATAACCTCCGGCTGAGTAATCAACGCCCTGGCAATACACAACCTTTGCTTTTGCCCCCCGGATAATTGTCCGGCCGGCTGTTTTGCCTTATCCAAAAGCCCAACTGCGTCCAACATCTCTAACCCTCTTTTCTTACGTTCGTCTGAAGGAGTTCCCGTTATCATCAAGGGCATTGTCACATTTTCAAGACAAGTGTTCCTGCTGTTAAGAAAAAACTGCTGGAAGATAAATCCAAATTTTCTGTTTCTGATAATATCCAGGTCTTTGTCTGAAAGTTTTGAAGTTGGTTGCCCGTCTATCAGCATCTCACCACTGGTTGGACGGTCCAGGGTAGCAAGCATGTGCATCAATGTTGATTTGCCGCTGCCAGATTTACCGATGATTGCCAGGCTCTCACCTTTCATCACGGAAAAATTTACACTCTTAATAGCCTGAGTGTTTTCCCCTGCTCCTTCATAAACTCTTGTAATTTCACGTGTTTCTATAATTGGCTGCATATAAGTCACCGTATGATAGCAAAAAACAGTCATTTGGTCGAGGCCTTAAAGTTGACCCCAGTAAGCAAAAAGGCTAAAATATCCAAGTAATTTTCATAATTTCCAGATCCATGCGAAAAGATAGTGTCATCCTGAGTTTCTCAGACGTAAGTTTTGAATTCGAACATGACCGGCCACTTCTAGACGAAGTGACTCTTAGTGTCCGGACAGGCAGCCGCATCACATTAATGGGGCAAAACGGTGCCGGCAAAAGCACTCTTTTCAAGATGATCACCGGAGAGGTGAAACCAAACAGCGGCAGGATCAATTTTACTCCCAAGGACGTTACTATCGCGATTGCAAAACAGGTCATGCCTCAGGAGATGAAAGATCTCACGGTACAGCAGTATTTTGAAACTGCATTCCAGGAAATAAAATATGACCTCGATAAATTGATCAAAAACGTATTCGAAGTTGTAAATGTTCAACTTGATTTAGAAAAAAAGGTTGCCGAACTGTCTGGCGGCCAGCAAGCGCGCTTGTTATTGGCGCATGCCTTGATACAAGAACCCGATATTTTGCTTTTAGACGAGCCTACCAACAATTTGGATCACCAGGGCATCGAGCACCTCACCGGTTTTCTGATGACGTATGAAAAAACATGCATAGTCATTTCTCACGACGCAGATTTCCTGAACGCCTTTTCTGACGGCGTTCTCTACCTTGATGTGTTCACCCATAAAATAGAACAGTACACCGGAAATTATTTTGATGTGGTTAAACAAATTGAAGAAAGAATTGAACGTGAACGATTGCAAAACGCCCGCATGCAGATGCAAATAAAAGAAAAGCGCTCACAGGCGGAAGTGTTTGCGCATAAGGGCGGCAAACTCCGCGCAGTAGCCAAGCGGATGCGAGAAGCTGCGGAAGAAGCCGAAGAAAATCTGGTTGATGTCCGCCAGGAAGATAAAACGATAAGAGAATTCAATATTCCTGCCCAGGAGTTCGAATCCTATTTTGACGGAAAGCTTGTGCAGTTCACATCCATCACATCAATAAAAAACCACAAACCTGTGGCTAAGGAAGTTGATTTGCTGGTCAGGAAAGATACTCATCTTCTGGTAGCAGGACCAAACGGTATTGGGAAAAGCACACTGCTTGAAAAAATCGCCGCCGGTTCAGGTGAAGGATTTGTAATTGCTAAAGACACAAAAATTGGTTACTACAAGCAGGATTTCAGTAATTTAAATTACAGCCAGACTGCCTATGATGCTCTGGCGGAAGTAATGGATAAAAACGACGAGCACACCTTGCGTTCTACTGCGGCAGGTTTCTTGCTTTCCGGAAAAGTTTTAAGCAATCCAATCCGCGCACTATCAGAAGGACAGAAAGGTCTGCTTTCTTTTTGTCGGCTGGTTCTGATGAAACCAGGACTGCTTATCCTGGACGAGCCGACAAATCATATAAATTTCAGGCACTTACCTGTGATTGCCAAAGCGCTTGATGAATACAAAGGAGCAATGATTATTGTTTCCCATATTCCGGATTTTGTTTCGCAGATCAGAATTGATGAGGTGCTGGATTTAGCTTAGATCATCCTGATCACATTTGGAGAAATTGCATCAGCTTATGTACCAGAAAAGCTGGCCAGACCAAAGCTTTTAGGAATCCCAGCACACCGTCACCAAAACTGGTTGCAGTCTGGATGTAATACACGACTGCACCAATGAAACCCAAACAATAAACTCCCCCAACCCTATCTGATTTTGACATAGGTTATTTTTCTAATTATATAAAAAGTTTCAGCCGTTTTTCACCTCCCAAAAAACCTTCCCGCTATGATTACGGTCAAAGAAATAATTATGATTCTTTGACTCTATTGCATCGATTGCAGCCTTTATATCTGCCTTGATTTTATTATTTTCAGCGCTAGCAACAAAAGGACGGAGTGTTTTCAAAGCATCAGGATTTTGCGAATACGCCAACAACTGACAAGCTCTATACTTAACACGTAAAGATTTATCATTTATGGCAATTAATCCGATTTTGAATGCCTCAGGATTATTCTGTGCATACTTAATTGAATGAAAAACTATATCAGAACGAGCCTGCCACTTAGTGGTTTGAGTTAGCACATCAAGAAAGTATGGAATGACATCCTCACCTAGTGTACGGAGCTTAGACCATATTTCTTCTCTCTTTTGGTCATTAGTGGTGTCGAACTGTTTTAACAAATTTTTAATTTGCTCAGGATTCATGATTTTTCTACACGCCAAACTGATTTAAATGGTGATTGATATGTTTATATAAACCCTTGGCCCACTGGTCAGGGGTCAATTTCCCAAACACTGGATGCGGATGGGCTGTAACCTTTGTAGGTCCCCCGTCATAAAACTGTCGGATCAAATTTTTTACCCGCACTTTTTCTGCTTCAAAATTATGCTGGTCCCGCACTATGAAGGTAGGGTCAGTGGGCATTCTATGAGTATAAGGCGGCCAGCTACTATAATAAAATCTTTTAATAAGACTGCCTAAAGATAAGTAAGAACGATTGGGGGTTCTGTTTCCTACTGCACACTCTAAAATGATTGCATTATGCGCAAGCATCTGCGCCACATCCATCTTCCCCCACAAATGATTTGTTGAAGGGCTTAGTTTGTCGATCCGGCCTAATACTTCGTTTACAACCTCCTGGTTAAATAATGCTTTCACAAATTTAAGATTCATTTAATTTTCTTTGAATGCGACCTTCTTCAATTTGTTTTCGTTCTTCTTGAAGCTTTTGAGTTGCCTCGTTCATTTTATTTTTTAAGATAGTAGCAATACCCTTGAAAGAGTCCGCCCACTTTCCATCAACAAAAATCTTGCATTCAATTCCAGCAAAGAGGTTTGGTCCACGGCCATCAGATTGTTTCTTGATCTTACCATCCAGTACCTGGTTGTCATCTACTCTTACATTAAGCTTCATCTCCGGCTCCAAATCTTCTGGGTTCGGAGACACAAACACTTCTGCTATTCCACCATCAATTTTAAAACTGTATTTAATTTGAGTCTGTTCAGGATTTGCCGTTCTTGAATAGGAGCCTATCTCATCCGACAATCCGGTACTTGAATTACGTAAAGCTGTAGATTCTACAGCCATAATTGCTTCAAATATATTCTGACCCACCTCGTTTAGTCTAACGTCTTCCATGTGATTTGCTTGTATAAATAAAATTTAGTATGTAAATCTATTGATTATTTTGCTACTTCAGTCACTAAAATCCGCTTTGTTAGGCGTGATTGACTCCACTTGACCTGGACTGTGTCGCCGGGATTGATGGAATCATACATTTCTTTAGTTACCAATCCACCGCTTGGTTTGCCGTTCAGGTCGAAATTCACCATATACACATCAGGTTTGTCTACGGGCATACTCAAACCGCCGGTGGGTTTGGCAGGATTTATTGGAATTGCTGTAGGTGCATAAGTTGTACCACCAGGATAAAATTTCTTTTCTTTAACAGTAACTGTTGCATTGTTTGGTTGAAGTCCCCAGCTATCATATGCAATATAAGCAAACCAAAGCAATAACAATGGAATGACAAAATACAAAACATTCATAAATTTATTTCTCAATCCAGCCATCTTTATTGCTAAAAGTTTCGTAGCTGGCTATTGCAAATAGTTTTTCTGCCATAATTTCCTGAAAACTGCAGATATCCTTTTCGGAAAGCTTGCTTAAAGCTTCCACGGCAGGCGCTATCACTGCTTCATCATCACCTAATTTCTTCCAATCGCAATTATCTAAGATTCCTCAAAATCTTTTTTCATCCATAACTATTGCTAGATTAAATATAAACTATGTAATTAGCTAAGCGAACGAGCCAAGTTTAACTTCGCCGTCTCTTTTGTAAGAAACAATAATCACCCCACTCGGTGTTGTTTTTGATTCCTCGAGCTTGAAGGCTGCTGGTATAGTCCCTTCTCCAAAAAGTCGCTTACCTTTACCGAGCGTCACTGGAAATATCTTCAACCATAACTCATCCACTAAATCATTTGCTAACAGAGTCTG
>DASPNG010000068.1:0-10401 GCA_035626635.1 Binatia bacterium
GAATCTGCGCCCTTAATTCACCCCGTGAAGAATTGTAAATATTTAGTTCGTTGTCTTTATAAATATTAAAATCATCGCGGTGAGGACCAAACAGATTTTGTCCGCTTCTGATTTCTGCATCTTGGTATTCACGGAGTTTGGTTAAAAAACTTGTTATATCATACTCCTGCGGCAATCCTTTATATTCAATCCTAAACATTGAAGGCAGTTCTGTGAGCTTGTTATATGTTTCAGAAAATCGGTCGCTTACAAAATTCAAGAAATCTCTTCTGGTCTTACTGACCCGTAAAGATATTTCGGCCAGCTGTAGATCCCAATAATCCAACTGGTCGCGGGTGGATATATTCTTATAAATATCATAAAGCAAAGCTGCGCGCTGTTTCAGGACATGTTCCAGACTGACAATATCAGCTGCATAGGCAGGATCAATCTGTGCAAGGGTTTCATTTAAATATTTTCTTCTGGCTCCCGGTCCAAGAATAAACAAATTCAAATCATTCGGCACAAATAAAACAGTCCTAAACGTCCGCCAGTTCAACCTTTTTATTTTCTGGTCATCAATTTTAAACCCTCTTCTTAAGGCAGGTTTCACCTGAACAATCGCTTCCAGTTTAGACTCTTCTGTAATTCCAACAATTTTAAAATAATCTTCTTGCGCGTTCACAAGAAGATTATCGGGTGCACGGAACGATTTAAGATAAGCCAGAAAATATATACTTTCAATGAAATTAGTCTTCCCGGAGGCATTATCACCCACAACAACTACCAAATCATTATCAGTATCAACTTCCAACCGCTTGTAGTTCCTGAAGTTTTCAAGAATTACTTTTTTAAGCATCCTAGATTTTGATCGGCATCACAATGTAGAGGTAGTTGTTTCTTCCTTCTACTTCGATCATTGCCGGTGATGCGTCATTGATAAGTTTCAAAACTATTTTTTCTTCTTTCAAATTATTCAGACAATCTAGGATATACCGGTAATTAAAGATTGCGTTGTTTTCTGAACCATGAACTTCTGATTTGATCAAAGTAGTGTTTTCACCTGCTGCAACACTTGAAGCCGCCACTCTCATCCCTTCACCCGGTATTGCTCTTATATTGACGTTATAGGAGTCGGAGGCGAATAAGGCTGCTGCCTTCAGGGCATGGATGAATTCGCTGCGGTTGGTCGTAATATTCGTGCTGAAGGCCTTTGGGATAATCTCTTTGTATGGAGGATACTGACCGTCGATTAATCTGGAAATTAATTCAGTTTCTTCAAACTTGAACAATACCTGACTTTCTGAGAAGAAGATTTCTACATCACCTACTCCGGTTCCTAATATTTTATACAGTTCGTTGATTGTTCTGGATGGAATTATCACTTCCCTCATCATCTTCACCGGTTCTTTAAGTACAGCCACTCTTTCTGCCAAACGGTATCTGTCAGTAGCTGCAATCCTTAACTTATCTTCTTCAAAGTTAAAGTAAATTCCTGAAATTTCCGGTTGGGTTTCGTTATTTGCAGCAGCCCAGATTGTTTCTGATAAGGCATCTTTGAATTCAGAACTGTCGATTTTTGCAAACGGTTCATCTGAAACCTGGGGAATAATTGGAAAATCATCCGCTGATAATCCTTTTATGTTCGTATTGTAATTTTCCGACTCCAAATTCAATACTGTTTCTTGTGTGGTCAGGGTTACATTGTCGGTCGGAAGGTTATTAATATATTCATTAATAAGTTTGGCTGGCACAGTCAACGAACCTTCTTCTTCGATTTTGGCGCCAATCCAGGTATTCACACCAATTTCCAAGTTTGTGGAAGATAGTTTAATTCTTCCCTGATCAGTTTTCACTAAAATATTATTCAATACCTGTAAAGGATTTCCTACTCCAACTACACGACTGACTACGAACAAACCTTTTCTGAGATTCTCCCGAGTACATATTAATTTCATATATTTATAAAAAGAATAATAGTAATAAGCAGTGTGACTTTGTGAACAACAAACTTTTTTCTTATTTTATCTTGGGAATTACCTAGTTCTTACTTGTAACTTTATCTAACGAGTTGTTTGTAGTGTGTTGATAACGGCGGTATAACTTTTGCTTTTGTAACTTCGTCTGAAGGTTGTTAACTATCTCTGTACAACTTTTCCACTCTAATTCACAGGTTGCCAACATTAGTTTAAGTAGATCCGGTCACGTATTAAGTCTATCTCCTGTTTTAACCCACTCTTCTCTTTAATATTTCTCTCAATCTTATCAATCGCGTGGATTACAGTAGTATGGTCTCGTCCTCCAAAGAATTCGCCGATGGAAGGAAGGGAGGTTTCCAATTCTTTTCTGATTATATACATGGCGATTTGCCGAGGGTTTACATATTCTTTCTTTCTGGACTGTTTTAATAAATCTTCTGGCATGACATTATAAAAATCCGAGACAATTTCAATGATTTTCTTAGCAGAAACACCCCGTTTTTTAGGCGGAGTAATTACGCTGACTAAAATATTTTTAACCTGGTCTATGGTAGGGCGGGTGTTGTTCAGCTGGCAGTACACCATCAGACGGTTTAAAGCGCCTTCCAGCTCACGAATGTTGCTTTGGATGGTCTCAGCTATGTACTGGAGAATCTCAGGCTCTATATTGTAGTTTTTTTCCTTACACTTGGTCTTCAAAATCGCCAACCTGGTTTCAAGATCAGGAGTTGCAATATCCGCGATCATCCCCCATTCAAATCGGGAGACTAATCTTTCTTCAATTGCTGGGATCTCTTTTGGCAACCGGTCAGAAGTCATGATTACCTGTCTATTATTCTGGTGCAGGGCATTAAAGGTATGGAAGAATTCCTCCTGAGTCCCTTCTTTGCCGGCCAAAAACTGGATGTCATCAATCAAAAGCACATCTACATTGCGGTAAATAGATTTGAATTGATCAGCTTTTCCCTGGGAAAGTGACTGCACAAACTCGTTGGTGAATCTTTCTGAGGTGACGTAAAGAATTTTTGCGTCCGGGGTCCTCTTTAAGACTTCGTTCCCGACTGCCTGCATTAAATGGGTTTTTCCAAGCCCTACTCCGCCATAAATAAATAACGGGTTATATGTTTGTCCCGGCTTTTTGCTTACAGCCTGGCTGGCTGCATGTGCTAATTGGTTGTGGGAGCCAACAATAAACGTTTCAAAGGTGTATTTTGGGTTTAAGTTTTGATTGGCTTCTTGTTTCCTGGGTTGAGTATTAGGTGATGTGTTGTTTCTGCTCATCTCCTTAGGAGCGGTAGGCGCAACGAATGTAGGACTGACAATCTGGTATTTCACTTCTTTTATTTCAGGAGCGATTGCTTTCAGGGCCTTAAGGATTTCCTGGTGGTATTTGTTCTGAAGCCATTCTTTGGTGAAGGCATTCGGTACACCCACAACAATGCCAGTATCACTTTTCTCGATAATCGAGGTGTTTTTGAACCAAGTAGTGAAATTCGGCTTAGTTATGGATAATTCCAGATTCCCCAAAATAGCCTGCCATAGCTGTTGGTTGGTCATGATTTTGTGGGGTTTAGAGAGAGGTTAAAAGTATCTTTTGTATGATAACAGATAAGTTATCCCCATATCAACCATAAAAAAATGGCTTATATAAGCCAAAAAAACTAGGGGTGTGAATTGCTTGGGGAGAACTGGTGCAAAAGATTATGCAGAAAGGATAAGAGGTGACAAAAGAGCTGAATTCCTATATAATATCCGAGTAATTCATAATATTAGAGGCAATGAAACCTACTTATAATCCTAAAAAGGTTCACCGTAAAAGAGTACATGGCTTCCGAGCCCGCATGAAAACCAAGAACGGCCGCACGGTTTTAGCCAGACGCCGCGCCAAAGGCAGAAAGAAACTCACTGTCTAATGCCAAAAAAGCTCGTTTTTCTTAAGTCTGAACAGGATTTCAGCAATTTTAAGAAAAGCCGAAGCTTGGTTTCTGCTAATTTCCGCCTGCGCTGGTATTTCCCCGAACAGAAGAACCAAAACACCCCACGTTTTGGTTTTATTGTTCCTAAAAAGACCATAAAGAAGGTTACGGACCGTAATTTGGTCAAAAGACGTGTAAAAAGCCTTCTTAATAGGCATATAACGGCAATAAAACCCGCAGATATACTGTTTTTCCCAAAAACTGGTACTATTAAGCTGAAGTTTGCCGAATTAGAACAGGAAGTCATTGGTCTTTTAAAAAAAGCAGGTGTATATGAGGGTAATTAAGGAGATCAGCAAGCTTTTGGCATGGCCGCTCCTGGCGGTCATTTTGTTGTATCAGAAGACCCTCTCCCCTGATCATGGTCTGCTGAATGTTTTCTATCCTTGGGGTTATTGTAAGTTCTACCCCACTTGTTCTGAATATGCAGTGATTGTTTTAAAAACTAAAGGCATAATTGGTTTGCCGCAAATATTTAAGCGAGTGGCCTCCTGCACACCTTCCAGTTTAGGTGGCATTGATTGGCCAAAATAAAATATGGTAAATTTTTTCAACACAATTCTGGTTCATCCGTTATTAAACCTATTGGTTTTTGTTTATCAGTATGTTCCGGATATTGGTGTAACCATCATCATCCTGACCGTAATTATCCGACTGGTACTACTCCCTTCCTTCCATAAATCACTGAAGCACCAGCGCGAACTGCAAGCTCTTCAGCCAAAGATGAAAGAGGTCCGCGAGAAATACAAGGACGATCAGCAGAGACAAGCGGCGGCGATGATGGAACTTTATAAAGTGCATAAGGTTAATCCCTTAAGTTCCTGTTTGCCTATTTTAATTCAGCTGCCCTTGTTGATCGCTTTGTACCAGGTGTTCATGCAAAGCCTGGATGGACAAGCGCTGCAGGGTTTATATAGTTTTATTGAAAATCCGGGGCAGATCAATTCAATGTTCTTGAATTGGATTGATTTGGCAGCCAAACAAAATTACATAATGGCTGGTATCGCCGCTATCCTGCAATACGTTCAGACTCGCATGACAATGAAAAAGACTGTTAGTGATACGTCATCAGGAGACGCCGGCGCTGATATGGCAAAAATGATGCAGAATTATATGTTATATTTACTACCTGCCCTTACCTTCTTTTTTGGTGTACAATTCCCGGCAGGACTATCCTTATACTGGATAGTTACCACACTATTTGGCATTGCGCAGCAATACTACATCCTAAGGCGCGAAGCATCCGAGGCATTATATGGAAAACAGTAATATTGATATTGCAAAGAAAACCATTACCGAAGTTTTGGCTCACATGGGTTTTGAGTCAGAGATTTTTGAGCGACAGGAAGAAGGTCGGGTTGTTTTCAATATCCGGTGTTCTGATGCCAAGCTTTTGATTGGTAAACAGGGATCAACTTTGGAATCCTTGCAGTATCTAGTTAAGTTGTTGGTGTACAGACAGATCCCGGAAGATCAGAAATTCTCATTTGCTTTGGATGTTGATGATTATAAAGATAAGAGAGTTATTTATTTGAAGGACTTAGCCCGGAAGGCTGCGCACCAGGTAAGACAAACAAAGAAGGCTGTTTCACTGGTCCCAATGCCTTCACATGAAAGACGCGTGGTGCATAATTACCTCTCCCTTTTTTCTGATGTGAGCTCTGAAAGTATTGGCGAAGAACCTAACCGTAAGCTGATAATCAAATATAAAAAGCCTGCAGATTCAGGCTTCAGTTTCATAGAAGAAATGTAAGAATACCGCCAAAGGCGGTGTTTTTAAAATAAAAAACTGCGGACAACTTTCGTCAAACCGCAGAATAAGTGTTGGACCATGTCCGGCTGAAGTCTTCAGCTGAGAGATGCTCCGCGTCTCTCATTCGTTGCACCAAATTGGCTGTGCTCAGGTGCAACTTTTGAAGATAGCGAGTACGTCGACATTCGATGCACTTGCAATCACCAGCATGTGTCTGGTTGTTAACTTCCATCAATCCTCCTACCTAGACACTACGATACTATTGTCCGTAGGTCTTCGATTAAACATGCCTCGCCTCACATATTTAAGAGTAACAAAAAACATTAGCTTACGCTAATGTTTATGAGTTTGAGGTAAACTATTACTCTTCGATATAAAATATCGATAGTACAAACCAAAACAATACAGAAAGATCATTCTTAAAGTAAGGAGCATCAACCATGCCGTGTGTAACCATGGTTAGTAAATAGAAAGCTGCTGCCACCTTTAATGCTGAAGAACTCTTTTTATATCTAGACATTGCCAAGAAAAACAAAAGAAAGAAACTGAGTACGCCAATCAAGCCAGTTTCAAGCCAGAAATTCAAAATAATATTATGTGGGTAGTTTAAAACCTCACCGGAATAATCTGAATTCTCCAAGGTTGTCCTAAACCCATATAACCCATTGCCTAAAATAGGACTTTCTATAATCTTCTGACCAGCAACTTTATACAGCTCTAGTCTTTCAGAGCTTGAACCGTCGCGGAAGGTTGATTTTACTCGCGTGAAAAGCAAAGGAGAAGCGATAAGCAGAATAACAGCTGCTGCAATCCCCCATTTCTTTATAGAGAATCGGCTGCTTTGTTGGATGGCTAACACAATCGCTGCAACCACAATACTCAACCATGCGCCTCTGGAATAGGTCAGGATCAGGGCTAAAGCCATGACAATGAACATTATGAGTGTGGAATATTTTCCGGCCAGTTTCACACCCTTTAGGACCAGGATTGAAAAGAAAGCAATTAACGGGGCTAAGTATAAAGCCAATGCGTTTGGGTATTCAAAGATGGATGTGATGCGTTTCATCTCCAAACCATAACCCCAAAATCTCAGAGGAAGCATCAGGTGTGTCATATATTGCACTAGGCCAAATAAGCTGATTAAGAATGCCGCACCAAATAACCATTTGAGAGGAGTGTCCAGCTCTGATTTAGTTTTAAACACAACTAAAGCTGCATAAAATAGCAGCACGGGCTCCACAAAAAAAGCTTTAAGCTGCCCCAGAGCTTTTATTGGTTCCGGTGAAAAGAAAGAAGACAAGCCAGCGGCCAACAGAAAGGCACCGATTACCCAGTTAGTTTCCTTCAGGGAAGAAATTTTGTTCCATGATTGCTTGTTCCAGTGCGTCAGAAGAACACCTAACAAAAACACCCCTATCAACAATTCAAGAATTGTTGTCGGGATGTTCAGGATTTTCAACCGGAGTAAATACGTAGGGAGAACCGCCAGAATAATTCCATAAGAAACTGCTGGCTTCTTAAGACTAAGCAGGAAGAATAGTGCAAGTATTGTGGCGATTACAAAGATCATCGTTTTTTGTTTTTCTTGTTGTTGTCCCCTTCTTCTGCAAGGAGAAGATCAAGGAATGAATTGTTGTTTTGGTTTGTTGACTGGCTTGAGCTAAGACTTCTTACTTCTATACGGATTGTACTTTGGATTATTTCACCGTTTTGTTGGGTAACGATTGCGGTTAAGGTTTTCCAGCCTGGACTTGAGAAATCTACCGTGAAGTCATATGGGCCATTGCTCTTCTCGCCCTGAGACTGGCCTTCCAGAACCAGTTCAACGTTTCTAGGCTGCTCACCGGTGACATCCAGTTTTACTTCAAAGTTCGGATTCACCATTTCGTTGTTTCTTGGGGTAATGAACGATACCCTGGTTTTGCTGAATTCCGGATTGAATGAGCCGTCATCCTGTTCAGTTGGGGGGTAAGTGTAGCCGGCTGCGGCTGCCCAGGCACGGACCGGGTTCTCCCAATTAGGCCTGTCCGGCTGCTCGGAATGCAAAACTGTATATACTCTGGTTTCGATCAAGTCCTGCGGAGTTTGGTCGTTGGCCAGCTTACCATTTAAACGGTTGATCCTGACTGCCACATGCACGTCGTCATAATCTTTTGGTATCGCTTTTGAACTGAAGACTTCCTGTTTGGTGCTGACTGTGTATTCTGTAGGTAATTTACCAGAGACTGAGTCAACGTACAAACGCTGAATGCCTTCCGGTTCTTGGAACTGTTCAACAGGTGTGTCTTTGGTTGCCTCTCTCATGAACTGGTTCCAGATTGGCGCAGCAACCAGCACACCGTCAGCGCCTGCCCGCATCAATTCCCCTTTGTTATTTCCCGCCCACACCCCAGCTACTAATGACGGGGTGTAACCAAGGGTCCATCCGTCTTTCCATTGCTGGGTGGTGCCAGTTTTGGCGCCAACAGGCCTGTCCGGGAGGATCAGGGGTGACCTGGAGCCGAATACAAAAGCGCGGGAATCATTGTCAGTCATAATATCAACTACCTGGTATGCAACCTGAGGATCAATCGCTTCTCTTCCTGCTTCCTTATACTCTTCCAAAACTTTTCCTTTGCTGTCAGTGATTTTGAGGATTGGAGTGTGGTCGTGTTTAACACCCATAGTGGCAAATACGCCCATAGCAGAAACATGGTCCAACAACATAACTTCACAACCACCCAAAACCAAGGAGAGGCCGCATACGTCTGCGCTTAAGTCAGAAGTGATGCCCAAATCTTTGGCAGTGTCGATCGCATCCTGCACTCCTGTTAGGAACAATGTTTTTACAGCCGGTACGTTTAATGACCCGGCAAAAGCTTTTCTGATAGACAATGGTCCGTGGGATACTCCGTCATAGTTCCCCGGTGAGTAATCCTTGCCGCCATAAGTACCAAAAGACATCTTCACATCCATCAACATGGTGGCGGGGCTCATCCCCTCTTTAAATGCTGTGGCGTAAACATACGGTTTAAAGGAAGAGCCTGGTTGTCTTGGCCTAAGCGCCACATTTACCTGCCCGTCGTGCGCATCGTCAAAATAGTCTCTGGAACCAACCATTGCCAGAATGTGTCCTGTTTTTGGGTCAATTGCCACTAAGGACGCGTTTTCTGCTCTGTAGTTTTTTTCGTTCCGGGCCACTCCGTCCTTCACAGCCTTTTCGGCAATTTCCTGCAATCGCCAGTCTAAAGTTGTAACTACGTTCAAACCACCTTCTTCAAGAGTCTTCTCTCCGTACTCCTCTGCCAAAAGCTCCTGCACGTAAAGAACAAAATGCGGGGCTTTGATTGCAGTTTTGATTTTGTTAAAGGCTACTACTTCCGCTTGTGCTTTCTCTTTATCTTCTCTGCTGATATACCCCTGTTTTTCCATTTCTTCCAAAACCAAATTTTTTCTTGCATCCAGTCGGTCGCGGTGTGTGCCAAACGGAGAGTAAAAGCTTGGAGCCTGTGGGATCGCTGCCAAATAGGCAGCTTCAGCCAGTGTTATATCTTTGGCATGTTTGCTGAAGTAAGTTTGTGCGGCGGCTTCAACTCCGTATGCATTCTGGCCGTATGGGATTTCGTTCAAATACAATTTGAGAATTTCATCTTTGGTGAATTTTTGTTCGATCTGAATTGCCAAAACAGCTTCCTTGATTTTTCTGGTGAAAGTTTTTTCATTGGTCAGGATCGCGTTCTTCACGAACTGCTGAGTGATTGTTGATCCACCTTGGCCAGTCAAATCACCGGAAGTGACGTTTTTAAACACAGCCCGGAAAATACCCTGAATGTCGACACCATTATTATGGTAAAAATCCTTGTCTTCAATAGCGATCGTTGCCTCTCTCATGTATTGAGGGATGTCATTGAGTTCCACTAAAGTACGTTTTGCTTCGCCGTGAATCTCATAAAGCAAGGTTGTGCCGTCACGGGCGTAAATTTTAGTCGACTGCGGGACAACTCGGGTGGAGAGCTTATTCGGGTTTGGTAAGCTTAAAGACACGACAAAAAACAAAATACTTCCCGAGATTAAGCCGAATGCGGCTAATAAGAGGCTGTATTTAAAAGTTTTGCGCCAGGTCCATTTGCTGAAGAATTTTGTGCGCATTGATCTTATGAAATTTTTAACCCAACCTACAGCCGTGTTCACTATTTTCTCCCATTTACCGCCACGATTGTATTTGTTGTAGTTTGAATGATAGTACATATGTGTTCGCCTACTAATTGTATCAAAAAACTGCTATAATTTGAAGGAATTCAGGTTATTGATTAGAAACAATATGGAAAAGAAATTTGAAGAAGTTTTGACCCGAGGGGTAGAAGAGATTATAGACCAAAAGCACTTGGAGCAGCAATTAGCTAGCGGTAAGAAACTGCGGGTTAAACTTGGCATTGATCCCACTAGTCCGAACATACATATCGGACGTGCTGCTCAGTTATGGAAGCTGCGAGACTTCCAAAACCTTGGTCACAAGGCTGTATTTATTGTTGGAGATGCAACAGGGTTGATTGGAGATACTTCAGATAAGGATTCAGAGAGGCCGATGCTGAGCAAGGCTCAAATCAAGGTAAATATGAAAACATATTTTGATCAAGCCTTCAAAATTTTGGACCCTAAAAAAACAGAAACACATTACAATTCAAAATGGTTGGCTAAGTTAGGATTTTTAGAGCTGGCGGAGATGGCTAACCTG
>DASPNG010000069.1:0-4651 GCA_035626635.1 Binatia bacterium
GTTTCAAAACCGTCGTCAGTGACAAATACCTCCCCGTGTTCTTGAGGCCGGATTGTCCCTGCATCCATGTTCAGGTACATATCCACTTTCATCGGCGCCACAGTATATCCCTTACTTTTAAGAATAGCGGCAATTGATGCCGCTGTTATTCCTTTGCCGAGTCCGGAGATGACACCACCGGAGACAAAAATATATTTTGTTGTCCTTTTCTTTGCTGGTCTGGATGCCCGAGTTTTGTTTCGCTTGATTTTCTTCATTGTGCTTCTACATTTACGGTAATTGTGGCCATGTGCCGGTCTGTAAGTTTTAGCTCGACCTTATGGTTACCGATAGTCTTGATTGGGTTAATAATTTTTATCTGTTTTGGCTGAAGTTCTACGTCGAACTTGGCTTTTATCTCGTCTATTATATCCTGTTCGTGGACTCCTGCAAATAGTTTTTCGCCGTTGGTCTTCTTTTTAAAGAAAATTGACTTGTTATTTATCTCTTTTTGTAGTTTTTGGAGCCTGGCTTCCAGCCTGGCGTTCTTTTCGTCCTTCTCTTTCTTTTCCTTTTGGATCTTCTCCATTTGCGACTGAGTTGCCGGGACTGCCAAATTTCTACCAATTAAAAAATTTCTGGCATATCCGTCAGAAACTTCTTTGATA
This sequence comes from Binatia bacterium, assembly GCA_035626635.1. Lineage (GTDB taxonomy): Bacteria > Patescibacteriota > Doudnabacteria > UBA920 > O2-02-FULL-48-8 > DASPNG01. The sequence continues at coordinate 648 of DASPNG010000069.1, forward strand.
TCGCCGGCTCTCCCCACTCCTGAAACATCCTTGGTGAGTATGACTTTCATGCAGCAATTATATCCTGCAGAGACCTTGACCGCAACCCTAGATTTTCAGGTATCTTCTCATGGCAATGGAGCTGGCTACAATCCCAAGCCCCACACCCAACACAAGGTTCAACAAAACAATTTCAGTCATCAAGCCGCGGGTAAGATTACCGCCGATTTCATCCAGTGACAGCAAGGTTTGGATTTTATCAGAAGAGAAATGCAGGACTGCGAACATAATGCCTGAGGTTAGAATGGTGGCGATCAGTCCATACATGACACCTTCAATGATAAAAGGGGTTCGGATGTACCAGTTGGTTGCCCCAACTAAACGCATTATTTCCACTTCCTGGCGGCGGTTGTAGATGGTTAAGCGAATAGTATTGAACATAACCATGACTGTAACCAGGACAAATACTGCTGTCAAAAGAATTCCCAGTTTGGTGATAGTGTCGGTGATATTAAACAGCCGGTCTATAACTTTGCTGTTGTCGCGGATACGTTCAAAATATGGGACGTAGCGCTCGCTTCTTAAAGTTTCTGTGATGCTTGAGTAATCCTGCAGGTTTACCGCCCGAATGGCGAAAGAATTTGGCAGCGGGTTTTCTGAGTCTTTGAATTCGTTTAGAGTTTCAAGCAACAACGGCTCGTTTTTATGGATTTCCATAAAAATCTCTTTTGCCACTGTCTTTGGGATATATTCCACGCTTTCAACATTAGGAACCAGTTCTATTTCCGCTTTCAGGTTCAGGATTTCACGCTCGCTCGTCTGGTTATTAAAATATACGGTAATGCCTACCTTGTCCTTGATGTTTTCAATTGAAAGGTTGGTTAGGGTATATAACACCAGGATTGTTGAAATGATAAATAAAGTGATGGTCATCACCGAAGTAGCCGCAAGCGAAAGCCAGATATTGCGGAAAAAATTCGTAAACCCTGCTTTGATTAATCGTTTAGTAGTTATAAATGGCATAAGCTATAGGACGTATTTGCCTTTCTGCTGGTCGTATACGATTTCGCCTTTTTCGATGGTGATAACACGTTTCTTGATGCTGTTTACCAGATCTTTTGCGTGGGTCGCAAGCATTACTGTTGTACCTGATTTATTGATTTTCAAAAGCAACTGAATAATATCCCATGCATTGATCGAATCCAGATTACCTGTTGGTTCGTCAGCTAAAAGCAGTACGGGTTTATGCACCAGGGATCTGGCAATGGCAATTCTTTGCCTTTCGCCACCGGACATTTCATCAGGAAAAGCTTTTGCTCTATCCTCCAAGCCTACCAGCTCCAAAATTTTTGGAACTTCACGCTTTATTGTGCCATTGTTTTCTCCGGCAACTTCCATTGCAAAAGCAACATTCTCAGCTGCAGTCCTGTTGGGCAATAATTTAATATCCTGAAAAACAACCCCGATTTTCCTTCTTAGGAAAGGGATGTCAGTTCGTCTGATTTTTCCAACATCAATATCATCAATAAGAATTCTGCCGTTGTCGGGTCGTTCCTCGCCAATAACTAAACTGAGCAGTGTTGATTTTCCTGCTCCGGATTGGCCGACTAATGAAATGAATTCCCCTTTGTGTATCTCGAGATTGATGCTGTTCAGCGCGTAATGTTTGCCGTAGGTTTTTGTGACGTTTTCGAATTTTATCATTACCTAATTATTATAGCACTTTTATTTGGAATCTCTTGAAAATTCCAAATAACTTTTTACGAATTCGTCGATGTTTCCTTCCAGTATGCCTTCTGCATCAGAAGTTTCGTAACTTGTCCTGTGATCTTTGACAAGCTTATATGGATGAAGCACATAAGAACGGATCTGGTTGCCCCATTCTGCGCTATGATATTCACCCCTTAATTGGAGCTTTTCCTGGCGCTGCTTTTCCTCTTCCAGGGCAGCGACTTTTGCTGTAATGATTTTTATTGCCTGATCTTTATTCTGGGCTTGTGAGCGTTCATTTTGGATGGTCACTGTCATGCCGGTTGGTTTATGTGTAGCCCTGATAGCTGAATAAGTTGTGTTAACTGATTGGCCGCCATGTCCGCGTGAAGTTTTTGCTTCAAATTCAATGTCACTCAAATCCATTTTGAATTCTGATTGGTGGATGACTGGAAGGACTTCCAGTAAAGAAAAAGATGTCTCTCTTGTGTGTGTTGCGTTAAACGGCGACTGCCTGACCAAACGATGTACTCCAGCCTCGCCTTTTAAATATCCATAAGCATAATCGCCGGATATTTCAAATACCACACTCTTGATTCCTGCTTCACCGCCGCGGCTCTCGTCTATGATTGAGAACTTGAAACCATGCTTGTCCGCCCACCGAGTGTACATTCTTAAAAGCATTTCCGACCAGTCCTGGGCATCTACTCCGCCTGCCCCGGCGTGAATAGATAAAATAGCGTCATTATGGTCGTATTTGCCGCCCAGGAAGGTAGTTAACCGTATTTCCTCAAAAACACCTTCCAAATGCTTAAATTTTGCGTTTAAATCACGTTCCAGGTCCTTATTTGCTTCGTTTTTGGCCATTTCTGCCAGTTCTAAAGTCTCCTTGGCATCCTGGACCAGTTTTTCCCATTTTTCCACTTGGTTTTTGAGAGCAGTGGCTTCCTTGGCTACGTACTTTGCTCTGTCCTGGTCTGACCAAAAGTTAGGGTCAGCCATCAGATCTTCCAACTCTAAAATCCGCTGTTTCTTCTGCGGGAGGTCAAAGATGCTCCTTAAGATCATTCATCCGATCTTGGAGCTGTTGAATTGCTCTTAATAGTTCTTCCATATGGGGTATTCGCGGTGTTTGCTCGAAAACGTCCTCGAATGTTTTCTCACAAACAACCGCTCATCAAACTTAAAAATTAGTGACCTCCGGTGCTGCCAACACCGCCACGAGTGACTTCCTTAAGTGAATCTTTTTCTTCCCATTCAACTTGCTGAAATGGAAGGAAGATTCCTTGTGCGATACGGTCACCCTTTTTTACTTCAACCGGCTCGTCAGTAAAATTATAAACCAAAACCAATGCCTCATCTTCTGGTCCGGCATAGTCAGGATCTAGTACCCCGACACCGTGAGGTGGCATTAAACCTTTTTTCTTTGGTGTACTGCTTCGTGAGAACATCGCTAAGAAATATCCTGGTGGGCATTCAAAATATAATCCTGTGTGAATTTGCGCCAGTGATTTTGGGTCTATCACCACGTCTTCGTTAGAAGCAATATCAAAAGCGGCTGAATCAGGCGTTCCATAAACAGGCAGTGGTACTGAGGAATCTTTGCGGCGGATTTTAACTTTCATAATGGAATTTTAGCAAACAAATAACCGCCTGGCTAAAGGCGGTTATTTTAGTATATTAGAATTAGAACTTTACTTTAATGCCCGGGCCCATTGTAGCGTTCAAAGTAACTGATCGGATGTATTCACCCTTTACAGTACTTGGCTTAACTGAGCTTAAGGCATCCATAAAAGATTTGAAGTTTGCGGTGATCTGCTCGTCTGAGAAATTACTTTTTCCAAGAAGAACATGGATATTGCCGGATTCGTCATTCTTAAATTCCATTTTACCACCGGCGTATTCTTTGACTGCCTTACCGACTTCAGGTGTGACAGTGCCGGTTTTAGGATTAGGCATCAAACCCCGGGGACCTAAAATTTTTGCGATAAGCGCAAGCTTAGGCATCATTGCCGGTTCGGCAATCGCGATGTCAAAATCCATAGCCTCGGTTTCTTTGATCTTCTTGATCAAATCTTCACCGCCAACTATAGCTGCACCTGCTTCCTGGGCTTCTTTCTCTTTGGCTTCAGAAACAAACGCGGCAATTCGCATCTTTTTACCGGTACCATGAGGGAGAGTAACTGTCCCTCTGATGGCCTGGTCAGTTTTCTTAGGATCAATCCCCAAACGCACGTGAACTTCGACGTTGCCTACAAATTTTGTTGTGGCAGTCTTCTTGGCCAAAACAATCGCTTCTTCCAAAGAATATTTCT
>DASPNG010000070.1:0-3282 GCA_035626635.1 Binatia bacterium
GGGTTTGAGGACGTTTGGGTTGAGACTCACAAAGGGGATCCAAAAAGGCCGTTCACTTATCATGGTTTCCAGGGAGAAGACTACTCCTTAGATGAATGGGGTACTTACGATACAGAATGGATCATGACACGAGGACTGAAGCCCTTGAACTGCGTTTTGATCCGGGATTCTATAGGAGGAATTTGGCCGAGTGATCATTACTGGATGATGGCTCTGGTCAACTATACATAAGCAACATTAGCGAAAGCTAGTGTTTTTTGTTATACTCTCGCCATGCCACAGCCCAGAATCGGAGTGAATGTTTTCGTCCGGAAAAATGGCAAGATTCTGATGGGGAAACGGACAGGAGGAACAGGCGAAGGCCAATGGTGCCTCCCAGGCGGCAAACTGGAGTTCAATGAGCGGCTGAAGGATTGCGCGCTACGGGAAGTTTTTGAGGAATCAGGTATCCGTTTGGAAGCGGTTGAGTTCGTTAACCTCAACAACGACCCTAGAGGCCATGAGCACTGGGTTCATGTAAACTACCAGGCCGATACAAGCAGTGATCCGCAGCTAACAGAACCGGAAAGGTTTACTGCGTGGGACTGGTTCAGTCTTGATGAATTACCAGAACCTGTATTCTTTGGTCACAAGAAACTTATCGAAGCATACAGGTGCCGCAAAATCATTTCCGATTAATTCACATTAGCGAAAGCTAGTGTTTTTTGTTATCCTTAAGGCATATGGAAAAGCCAAACGTCAGAGTAGGAATAGGTGTGTTCATTTTCAAGGACGACAAGTTTTTAATGGGACAAAGAAAGAATGCGCATGGAGACGGAAGCTGGTCCGTGCCCGGCGGGCATTTAGAATTTGGTGAATCATTTGAGGAGACCGCGATCAGGGAAGTTAAAGAAGAAACCAATTTGGATATCACAAACGTCAGGTTCGGAGCAGTGACCAATGATTTTTTTGAAAAAGAAGGGAAGCATTACGTCACTGTCTGGATGCTAAGCGATTATAATTCAGGAGAAGTAAAAATAGTGGAACCCGACAAATTTGTAAAAATGGAATGGCGGGGTTTTGACAGTCTGCCTCAGCCATTGTTCCTCCCTTGGAACCAGCTTTTAAAATCTGAATTTATTCAGGCAATAAAACATAACGTGACCAACTCTCATGGTTGATTGCTCACGATTTATATAATGCAAAGTGTGTGTTAAATTGTTTTTATGTCTAAACTTTTGAAATACACGATAATTTGCACTTTGATTTTAGTAATCGGCTCAGCCGCGTTTTTTGCCATAGATAAGGGTTGGAGCAAATCAACATCATACTCGGAACAGGAAGCGGGTGACAGTATTATTGAAGATATTGAAAGTATTTTTGAATCCGAATACGACAAAAAGGTCCGCGAATTGGCAAACTGGAAAAGACCGGAAGGACAATTTAAAGTAGCTTTGCAGGCAGGGCATTGGAAAGCAAATGAAGCTCCGGAAGAGTTTCCTAATTTAAGAGAAAATACAGGCACTAGCGGGGGCGGCAAAACGGAATGGCAGGTCAATCTGGAAATCGCGGAAAAAACCAAAGCCATTTTGGAATCGCAAGGAATAACAGTTGAGATTCTCCCGGCAACAATCCCAAAAGAATACTGGGCTGATTTGTTTATTGCCATCCACGCCGACGGTAATTTAGATCAGAGCACTACAGGATATAAAGCCGCTGCTCCAAGACGGGATATGACTGGCCGAGCCGCAGATTTTGTTAAAGTTCTGGAAGAAGAATATGAAAAAACAACCGGATTAACGTATGACCCAAACGTCACACGCAATATGCGGGGATATTATGCGTTCAATTGGAGACGTTACGAACATTCCTTGCATCCTATGACCACTGGCGTGATTTTAGAAACTGGATTCCTGACCAATCCAAATGACCGAAGGATAATAGTCAATAACCAGGAAAAGTCCGCACAAGGAATCTCCACCGCAGTTATGAAGTTCAAGCAACAATATAACTTATAATATTTTAGGCTTTACACTTGTCTCATTATTAGCTACATTACTCCTACTGAAGGAGGTTGTAGATGTGGCTGACCAGCCGCGGACGCAGGAAGAAACCGGAACGGAAGATCGTACGCGGACGCAAGCCGAATCTTCGGCGGGATCTGCTTTCCCAAGGAACAAGACCGGCCACTGTTGAAGACGGTTTGAAATCCCAATTCAATGGGCGCTGGAAACCGGAAACCGGCTTACTGGCTACCAAGGAAGGTAAGCCAAGGCTAGTAAGGAGAAATTCATCCTCCGCCGATGCAGCAGAGTAATACTGATTTCACGAGAAGTCGGTATTTTTTTATTCCGGGCAAAATGATATACTTAACGCGAACTTAACCATATATAGAAAAAATGGAACTGATTTTTGTTAGACACGGCGAGACGGAATTCAACAAGCACCACCAGCTGATGGGACAGAGAATTGACGCCCCGCTTGATGAAAAAGGTTTGGAGCAGGCCAAAGAAGTAATCGGAAAGCTCCCAGACGATTTTGAAATTATTTATTCTTCACCTTTGAAACGTGCGGCACAGACAGCAGAAATTATTGCCAATCATTTCAGTAAAGCAGTTGAATACAACAATAACTTGAAAGAACGCGATTTCGGATCCCTTTCAGGAAAAACCTGGCACCAGATTGACGAAGAAGTTGGTGCACACCTTTCTGAATTAGACGAGCAGTTAAAGTACGACTACACACCTTATGGCGGCGAAACAGCAGAACAAGTTCGCTCAAGACTTAATACATTTATAGAAGAGGTAAGGTCCAAACATCCAGACAGTAAGATTGTGGTAGTCACGCATTATGGTTTAATCAATTTAATGAACCAGATGTTTCCTCATAAAGAACATCACAAATTGACCAATACATCCATACATAAGTTTGAAATCTAACCGTTGACCAGTTAGATTTTTTAATGTATCCTCCCTGAAAAGGAGGAGGGAAATGGAAATTTTCTTCATGACATGCTCGTTCTGTCATGATGTCGATCACGCAGTGGGATGTCCAGAGACTTTCTCAGGAACGGAAAGGGATAAGGCAATAAGAGAGTTTCATAAAGGGATGTACCTCGGCAAAAAAAAGATGAGGCAACAGCGGGGTAGTGCAGCCTTTATGCTCGGGTACAAAGCCTACGCTAGGTTCCACGAGAGAATGCATGAATACATGACGGCCAAAGCTCAGTTGTCGACGTCATCATCAAGGGGAAGACGAAGCATGTACTGACAGCATCCGCAGGGATTTGTCAGTATTTTTTTA
>DASPNG010000071.1:0-5156 GCA_035626635.1 Binatia bacterium
ATCCAATACATCCCATCTAACCCAAATTTGGTTCTATCCGTGCTCAGGGATGCCTCGCTGGAAGATTGTACAATAGAAAGCTTAAGCAATAAGTATGTAGAATTTAAGCAATTCACTCATGGAAAATAAAGAAGCATTTAGAGAATATAAAGAATCCCCAAGGGAAATAAAAGGCAAAAAGGAGCAAATATTCAGTGAAACTGAACTGCATTCCTGCTGCAATGAAGTTGAGGATAAAGCCTCAAAAAACCAATGGCAGGAAGCTCTGGAAACCATTAAAAATATGCTAAAAAGGTAATTTGCTTAATTGCTTGGGGTCTGGTATACTGCAGGAGATGAGAGTTTCCTTTCTGAAACGAAAACAAACCTCAATTTATACTATTTAACCCTTGACACTCTGTGGATAACCACTAGAATTGTATATTATCGTATCGCTATATTTAGAAATAAAAATTAAGAATAAATCATGGACAACTCCAGCAACATAGCTCTCATAGCGCAGATGATTGAGTCCGCTGAAAAGAATATTCAGTCGGCCAAGCAGCTTTTGCGTGAAATGATGGGCGGCAGAATTGATACTAGCGCGGATTTTACAAGAAAAGCACAAACTTTGTCCGTTTCTGAAGGCGGAAAGGTTATTGAAGGTGTTTTTGACGGCCAGAACATGGTTGGTCCAGATGGCAAACAATACCCGGTTCCTGCCAATTACGCATCAAAGAGTAAGCTTGTTGAAGGTGACGTATTAAAACTTACGATCGCTGATGACGGTTCATTTATTTACAAACAAATTGGTCCTGTAGAAAGAAGAAAAGTATTGGGTATCCTGACCAGTGATGATAAAGGTGAATACAAAGTAGTGGCTGACGGCCAAACCTTCCGAGTCTTATTGGCCAGCTTAACATACTTTAAAGCGGAACCAGGCGACCAGGTCACAATTGTTGTCCCTAAAGATGCGGATGCTTCATGGGGCGCAGTTGAGAACGTCATCAAGCAGGGATCAATGGGCGAACCTACAGAAATTAGTTCCGGTTCACGAGCGGCAGATTCTGACGAAACTGAACTTGAAGAAATATAATAATGGATAATTTTCAGCCAGGAGTTCAACCTTCTGCAACTACAACAACCAATCCGGCACCAATGAACCAAACACTTTGGCAGAAATACGGACCTTTAGCGTTCCAGTTTTTGCGTTTTGGTGTGGTTGGAGTTTTAAATACCGGAATTGATTTTGCCATTTTAAACATCCTTTCCGCTGTGACGAATATCACAGGCGGGGCAAGAATTATTCCTCTGAAGGCAGTCGCGTTTTTGGCAGCCAATATCAATAGTTATTTATTGAACAAACATTGGACCTTCAAGGATAACACTTCTGGAGAAGGTGCTAAGAAATTCAGCATCTATCTGGGAGTAAGTGTTGTCGGAATGCTGATAAATCTGGGTACGGTCTACACAATCACCACTTATATAGATCCGGTATTTGGCTTATCGGAAACGTTGTGGCTGAACGCGGCCAACCTTGTGGCTACAGGCCTGAGTCTGGTCTGGAATTTTGTCGGGTATAAACTAGTGGTTTTCCGCGGCCGGTAATAAAAATTTACTAAAACCGCCGGTGTGCGGTTTTTTAGTTTGTGTGTTAGAATTAGTCGAAACTTATGAGCAACTTAGTATCTTATCGAAAATACAGACCGCATAATTTTTCCAGCGTCTTAAACCAGGAGCATGTAAAAGTGACGCTGGCCAACGCGGTCATGAACGGGCGAATTGGCCATGCTTATTTATTCACCGGTCCTCGGGGTGTGGGTAAAACTACTCTGGCCAGGATTTTTGCCCGGGCAATAAATTGCCCCAGCTCCAAGGAAGGCGAGCCCTGCAATAACTGTGACCTTTGTAAAGAATTTTTGAATAACAATTCGTTGGATTTGTTGGAAATTGACGCTGCCTCACACACCGGTGTTGATAATATTCGTGAGTTGATTGACCATCTGCAGTTTGCGCCTACCCGCGCCAAATACAAAGTCATTATTATTGACGAAGTCCATATGCTTTCTAAAGGGGCATTTAATGCGCTACTTAAAACTTTAGAAGAGCCGCCAAAACATGCAGTTTTTGTGTTAGCAACAACGGAAATACATAAAGTTCCCGCTACAATAGTATCCCGTACCCAAAGATTTGATTTCCGAAAGGCAACTTTCAATGATTTGATCACACGCTTGAAGTTTGTCATCGGGGACAATCAAGTGAAGGCGCACGATGAGGCGCTGTTGAATATTGCGCACGCGGCAGACGGAAGCTTCCGAGACAGTCTCTCATTACTCGATCAGGTGATCAGTTTTTCACAAGGTGAGATTACACCGGATCTAGTTGAACAGGTGCTAGGCTTGACCGGTGTCCGTACGACTGCTGAGTACATGGATTTGCTGATCGCAGGCCAAACCAAAGAAGCCGTAAATTTTATTGCCAAGCTTTTATACCAGGGCCGGGATTTGCACCAGTTCCAAAAAGATTTTTTGGAGTATTTGAGAAAGCTGATGCTGATTAAAGTTGGAAACAATCCCGAGGCTGATTACACAAACGATATACAGGAAATGATGAGAAGCCAGACCACGCAGTTATCAGTTGATCGAATTTTGGAGTTGATTACCATCTATCAAAGAGTGGGAACAGAAATAAAGTATTCCAGCATTCCAAGTTTACCTCTGGAAGTCGCAAGTGTAGAGGCGACTCAGATTGTTGTAAGACCAGCTGTTTCCAGTGCACCAACAACGGCAAAAACCGAAGCCGCTGCTGAAACGGCAACAGCCAAACCTACCGGCGAAGAGAATCCGGAATTATTGGAGCTGGTAATCAAGTCCTGGAGTCCGATTTTAGAAAAAATCAAAGAATATAACCATTCGTTATTATCCAGCTTGAAGTTGGCTATGCCGGCTGCAGTAGAAGGAACACATTTATATGTAGTGTTCCCGTATAAGTTCCATAAAGATGCTATTGAAGCCAGGAAGAACAGGATTATCATCGACCAGGTATTGGAGGAAGTATTGGGACAAAAGCTGCTGATTCAGCCAGTGCTTGCAAAAGATTGGAACCGCCCACTGCCGGAAATGGGCCAGCAAATGAATATAGACCAGGAAATTTCTCTTGAAGAGCCTCCAGCCGGTGAGGGGAACATAGTAGAATCAGCTTTGAAAATAATGGGCGGCGAAGTAGAGAAATAAAAAAACTCCCAAGCAGGGAGTTTTTTTATCTTAATCTATCCAGTTGGGGATGGTCATGTCCATGTGAGGCGCGTTCCTGCAGGGCGGAAATGTGCTCGTTACGGAGATCTTGCAACTCTGCAGCGTCTTTTGTGAATTTGCGTACCAGCGAAGCTGCGTATGATCCACCCAAGAAATGCGGAAGGATTACGTAATCCGCTCCTGCTTGATAGAGTTCCAATGCATTATTAATCCGATGGGCGACAACCATTACAATTGGGCCTTTGCCCTCACGCTTGGCACAGGAAAGAATTACAAGGTTGGTTTCCAAATCAGGCACAGTTGAAACCACTAATTCTGCAGAATTGATTTTTAATTCGTCCAAAAGATCTGGGTCGCTCGCGTCTCCGTATTCATGGGGAATTTTGTCATTGGACAGCAAACCAATGACCTCAGGATCATGGTCAATAACCAGAAATTTCTTTTTCATATCCTTAAACAGACGCATAAAATCAAACCCAATCCTGTTGCTCCCGATTAACAAGACAGAATAAGACTTGGTACGCGGTGAACGTTCCCGGACATTATCCTGTTCAAAGATCTTTAAAAAAGGCGCAAAGTACGGATATATTCTATCCGAGTAAAGAATCAGATAACTGGATATGAATATTGTTACTAATCCCACCAGAGTGACCATTGAAAGTACGCTTGGTACCACTTGGCCCAATGAAACCCCCAGAGCCACCAGAATGAGGGAAAATTCACTGATCTGGGCTGCCATCATACCTGTTTGGAAACTGGTTTTCCGTCTGTAACCCATTGCTCCCATCACAATCAGCTGCAGCAGAGGATTGATCAGCAATACAAACAAGGACAGGAAAATTGCTGGCCAGAGTATGGAATTAAATTCACTGACGACCATCCGTGTACCCAGTAGAATGAAGAATACAACAATGAAGAAATCACGAAGTGGAGCAAGACGGGCGCTCATTTCATGCCGGCTTGGAATAGTTGATAAAGCCACGCCTGCAATCAGTGCGCCACCTTCCAGAGAAAATCCGATTAAGGCAAACAGTGAAGAGATGCCAATGCCCCAGGCAACCGTAAACAGAAAAATCAGTTCTTGCGATTGGGTCAGGAACCGATGCAGATATCTCACCACATAATGTGAGAAGAGGAAAACACCTAATCCTGCTGCTGTTCCAACTATGAGCATCTGCAACAGATCAGAACCATTCCCCTGTGAGCCGGTAACAAAAGGAATTGCAAATAACAGTACGATTGCTATCAAATCCTGCAGCAGCAACGACCCAATAGAAAGTTTAACGTAAAGCTTATCTAGATCACCTTTGTCAGATAGCAACTTCATCACAATAACAGTGCTGGAAAATGACAATGCCACGCCTACATATAAGGAAGTAATCCAATTGAAACCAAGAGCCATACAGACAATGACTCCAAGGCTTCCAGTCAGCAAAACCTGGCCGAATCCGGTGACAATGGAGATCCAGCCGTACTCTTTGAACACTTTCGGGTTCAAAGTAAGTCCCACAGTAAACAGCAGAAAAGAAATACCTAATTGACTGAACAGTTCAAGAGTTTCGGTATTCTGGAAAAGACCCAGGGCAAATTGCCCAACTAAGAATCCGGTCAGGATATGACCGACAATCAAAGGCTGCCTTAAAAAACGCATCACTAATGATACCAGCGTGGCAATTGCTATTAACAGTCCTATTTCTGCAAAAACACCATGTTCCATTTTTATTTTTTGTTTCTTCGAGTGATTTTTAATCAATTATATTATAACAAATAAAAAAAGACGGGCATACGCTCGTCAGTTGGCAGGACCAAGTTCTCCGGAATGGAAATTATCCGCTGCAACAAGTTGGTCCATGAGTGTAGAAATATCGCGGCTCCTGGTAAGCCAGTACTCGATAGTCTCTTGAAATTCTTTGAATTGAATTT
>DASPNG010000072.1:0-10370 GCA_035626635.1 Binatia bacterium
AAACGATGTGGGGTTGCTTTGACAACCAGGATGTTGGCTTAGAAGCAGCCATCCTTTAAAGAAAGCGTAACAGCTCACTGGTCAAGCGATCTTGCGCCGACAATGTATAGGGGCTAAGTTTAGTACCGAAGACGCGGGTGCATACCAAGCGGTATGCGCGGTAGAGGAGCGTTGTATATGGGCTGAAGGTGAGAGGGAACTCTTGCTGGACTGTATACAAGTGAGAATGTTGGAATAAGTAATATAAATGCGTGTGAGAATCACGCTCATCAAATATCCAAGGGTTCCTGGGCAATGATAATCATCCCAGGGTTAGCCGATCCTTAGTGTATGCCCAAACGGGTATACGCGATGGCAAATACGGTTGATATTCCGTAGCTGCTTGTATGACTGATGCAATGACACATCATGGTAATTTGAGCATGTTTTGACTATACGTGTTCTTTGGCTGTTAGTCGGATGTTCCAGGCAAATCCGGAACGTCTATGTGTTCTACATTTCCGCAAGGAGATGTGGAATTATTGTAACGATGAGAGCCCGAGAGAATTCCGCAAGGGAAATTTGAACGAACCAAGGTGTCAAGAAAAGTTGCTAAGGTTAGGGATGTCGTTGAGGCCGCAAGGCTTTGACGTTTCCCTTACACATATAAGTAATCGTACCGTAAACCGACACAGGTGGATGAGTAGAGAATACTAAGATGACCGGGACAATAATCTTTAAGGAACTCGGCAAAACAGCAGCCGTACCTTCGGTATAAGGCTTGCCCTTTTGTAGTAATACTTAGGGGCCGCAGCGAATGACCTCTCCCGACTGTTTATCAAAAACTTAGGTCCGTGCTAACCCATTAAGGGGATGTATACGGGCTGATGCCTGGCCAGTGTCAGAAGGTTAAGGCTCCTTGCGCAAGCTCGGAGCTCAAGCCCTGATGAACGCCGGCAGTAACTATAACTGTCCTATGGTAGCGAAATTCCTTGTCGTGTAAGTTACGACCCGCACGAATGGCATAACGAGTAGAGGACTGTCTTAAAGATTAACCCGATGAATTTACATTGACGGTAAAGATGCCGTCTACCCGCAACAAGACGGAAAGACCCTATGAAGCTTTACTATAGTGTGTCATTGTTGCAAGATTTTTCCTGTTTAGAATAGGTGGGAGCCTTTGAAGCGCTGGCGCTAGCTGGCGTGGAGGCGAAATGTGAAATACCACCCTGGAAATGTTTTGCAACTAACCTTGGCTTAACCAACCGAGGGACAGTGGCTCATGGGTAGTTTAACTGGGGCGGTTGCCTCCTAAATGGTAACGGAGGCGTTTATTAAGGTCAGCTTAGCTCCGATGGAAACGGAGCTGGACGCGCAAACGCATAAGCTGGCTTGACTGCAAGGCTTGCACGCCGCGCAGACGCGAAAGCGGAAGTTAGTGATCCGACCATCCTTCGTGGAAGGGTGGAAGCTCAACGGATAAAAGTTACTCTAGGGATAACAGGCTGATCGAATCCAAGAGTCCATATCGACGATTCGGTTTGGCACCTCGATGTCGGCTCATCACATCCTGGGGCTGGAGAAGGTCCCAAGGGTTTGGCTGTTCGCCAATTAAAGTGATACGCGAGCTGGGTTCAAAACGTCGTGAGACAGTTTGGTCCTTATCTGTTGTGGGTGTTCGAAACTTGAGTGGGCGCATCCTTAGTACGAGAGGACCAGGATGCATAGACCTCTGGTGTACCAGTTGTCCCGTCCGGGGCATCGCTGGGTAGCTAGGTCTAGTTAAGATAAACGCTGAATGCATATAAGCGTGAAGCTGTCCACAAAACTAGGTTTCGTTGCTTGAAATACAGCGACAGGTTCGGGGAAGACTACCCCGTATTTACAAAGCTTTTTTCAATGTGCTGTAGCAATACAGTATTGAGAGAGAAGTGGAGTTCTATAGGTTGCAGGTGTAAGCGTAGTAATACGTTGAGCCGAGCAATACTAATCAACCGAAAGTTTAATTCAAATTTGACTGGCAATTAGTGACTGCTAGTTTGCGTGCTGGAATATGGTTTTGGCCCTTACAAGGTCAACAATAGTCAAAGGTCATAAGGCGAGCCTTGCCGGGCAAACCTTTTTAGCTGCGGAACAGGCATACCGTTCTAAAGCGTGATCTTTGATGATGAGAGGGTCTATCAGATGCGTCTGCTGAAGTAAGAAATTTGCAGAAGATGCGGCCGAATGTATCTGATAGCTCCCTCTCTCCGGGTTTGGGGGAAGTAATATAGGAATCCAGGCAGCTTCGGGTTTTGCGGATAAAGCTTAGTGGTACCCAAAAGGTCTGCGGCCGAGATCGCGAATAGAAGCACAAATATGAAGTCTGCGCCAGGCGGCGAGCTATCATATGGCTTCCTAACCCCCGCCAAGGGTGGGTTGCTGCGCAAGGTATAGCGAGCTTCAGCTGTAAGTCTCCGGAGCTGGAGATTCCGCTGGGACGTACTTTGCCGGCAGCCCGCCGTCAATTCCAAGGAGAATGTTTTGTTTATCCGCCAAACCGCAGTGTTTGGCACCATATTCCAGTGCGTAAACGGTCACAAATTGTACATTATTTACAATCGACGGAAGCATTTCGTGTTGTAATGATTAGCATAATCAGTTATAATGCGGAAGGTAATTATATGGAAGTGCTCATGCAGAGATATTCCCCGTCGTTCAAACTAGTTGGAGTGTTGTTGTTTTTAGCAGCGCTGACATTCGTTGTTTTCGCGTTAACACCAAACACGCTTCCAACCTAATAAATTTTCATTATCTCCCCGTGCTTCAAGGACTGTGGCACCACCTGATCCCATCCCGAACTCAGAAGTGAAACGCAGTACCGCTCATGATACTTCAGTGTAAGACTGATGGGAAAGTAGGCAGTGCGGGGTTTTAATTTTGTCTAAAAACGTTTGATTATGAGCTCGCGGTGTCTGCTCGAAAACGTGCTCAATCGTTTCTAGACAAAAAGGTGCGAAGAATAACCAAGCGTTGACGGGCGCTTGGTTTTTTATTACCCTCAACTCAGGAGGAATGATGAACACGATCTGGATTGAACAGTTCTTCACCAGGCTAATTGCCGAACGTGATGGTGTTTCCCCAGAAGAAGTTACTCTGGAGTACATCCGGGAGAAACGGCGGCAACAGAGGGAATCTGAACCACCTGTCACTTATAGGCAGGCAGACGGCCTGATCTACATGTCCTTGTCTTACGAAAGGCAGTTGTCTCAGCGTATGGACAGGGCACACGCAGCTGTCGTGCACACTTAAACCCAAGCAGAGGCTTGGTTTTTTATTGCTCAAGTCAGATATTGACTTGAGCGGCTTTTTCTGGTAATATGCTATATCTTCAATGGAGGAAGGTAGGTGCGTGATGGACAAGTCGAGGATGGACAAGGCAAGTGTGATCACTGGTGTCATTGGGGTCCTGCTTTTGAGTCTCGTGATCCAGAATTACGTCGATCACAGCCAGGAAGGTCGGGCGCTCGAGACTGAAGTCTCCGCCGCCAACACTGACCAAGTTGACCTGGGGAAGATGACCAAGGTCAGAGCACAGGCTGCGCAGATTGCCGACCAGGGTGCCTGGAAGGTGGTCTCCAACAACACTCCGACTGACAACGATCCGGGCTCACAGGTCAGCCTGCATCTGGTTTCCGAAGACGACAGCCAGACGCTCGATCTCGAGCTGATTAGCCGGTCGCATGTCCGGTATCCGGCATTTGCCGCACTGGAACAGGACCAGCTGGTCACCTTCAGGTTCAATCCGGAAGGGTATAGCGAGTCCGCTCGCGACATCCCGAACCCGGCGTATTACCTGGAACCTGTAACATCCGCCACCAATTGAGCGCGTCGCTAAACGCCGCGCTTTCCTAAGCGACGATCCTGAATCGTCGCTTATTTTTTTTATACTTAGACATGCTTTACCTAAATGTGTGAATAGTATAGGATAAACACGGTCGACAGAACCCAGGGGGGTACATGTTATTAGAGCTCCGGACTCGTCTGCGTGAAACTGAGGTTACACGGCGGCGGCGCAAGCGGAACCCTGTTCGGATGGTCGGCGGCATCCTTTTCACTTTCAATGCAAGCGGCAGACCTGTCATCCTGCACTGGAAGACTTGGCAAATTGTCCCGAGGCAATGCATGATGACTACCAGGGATGTGCCAAAATCATCAACATCACCCGGTCCCAATCGTGTGGTGAAGATCGTCGGATTTGTCCTGCCTAAAGGAAACAACACAACTGACGTCGTGAAGGTCAGATCCCAACGCGGCCATACAATCTACCGCCTGAAGCCCAGCGAGCTCATTCCCATAGTCCAGTAACTCCGTTTACCTGGACTCTTTTTTATCCCAATTTTAAGCATTTATTGACAAAAAAAATACCGTGGAGTAAACTCAGTATTGTTATTAAAATAAAATTGGTAAAAATTTTATGAGTGAATACGGTTTTGAACGTGACCCTTCCCACCAGGAAATAGAAGAAGGATTAGAGACCCGATTGGAAGACAAAGAGGATGATCCAGATTTAACAAGTTTAATTTCACAATTTGAAGAACAATGTGAACATGTTTATGTTGAAAACGAAGACAGTTTAAACGAGCTTTTTGCAGACGCAAAAGAGTACATGGATGTAAAAAACAAAGCGGAATGGATAAAGTTACTAAAAGACACCAAAGGTGCTTTGATGGATACTGACGATTCCATGGAAATTGATGACATCTTACGCCAGGCCAAATCAGAAGCAGTTGCAAAAGGCCTGATGGAAAGCGAATGAAGATAATCGCCGACTTACAAATACACTCGCGGTTTGCCCGCGCCTGTTCCCAGGATTTAACTCCTGGGAATATTGGTATTTGGGCGGACAAAAAAGGGATCGGGATTATCGGCACAGGCGATCTGACTCATCCTGCCTGGAACAAGGAATTGAAGGAGAACTTGGCTGAGGCAGAGCCCGGGCTTTATCATTTGAAAGACGGTAAAACCAAGGCGCGGTTCATGCTTACTGCTGAAGTTTCTTCCATATATAAGCATGGAGACAAGGTCAGGAGAGTGCATAACATGATCTGGGCGCCGGATTTTGCCGCTGCGGACAAAATAATTGCCGGTCTGGAAAAGATCGGCTGCAATTTACGGTCAGACGGCCGGCCAATCATGGGCGTACATTGCGACGACTTAGTAAAAACAGTATTGGAAGCTGACGAGCGGGCAATGGTTGTTCCTGCGCATGTGTGGACTCCTCATTTTGGCTTATTCGGCTCATTGTCCGGGTTTGATTCTGTAGAAGAAGCATTTGGCGATTACTCTAAATACATCTTTGCCCTTGAAACGGGGCTTTCTTCAGATCCAAAGATGAACTGGCAGATTTCCAGAAACGATAAGTACGCACTGGTATCTAATTCCGATGCCCACAGCCTGAGAAAGTTAGGAAGGGAAGCCAATGTTTTTGATATTGCAGAAAGCGAATTATCCTACGATGAAATCATCCGAATCATCAAACAGAAGGATAAGACAAAATTTTTGCATACGATTGAATTCTTTCCGGAGGAAGGGAAGTACCATTTGGACGGTCACGCTGATTGCAAATATTCCTGCATGCCAGCCCAGACAGAAAAACATAAAGGAATTTGCCCAAAATGCGGCAAGAAGCTGTTGGTGGGTGTTCTGAACAGGATTAATAAGCTTGGGGATCGTGAATATGGATTTGAACCCGCTAATGCCATACCATTTAAAAATGTAATCCCATTGGAGGAAGTTATCGGTGAAACTTATGATCTGGGAACAAGCAGTAAAAAAGTGCTTGAGACTTACGAGCGTATGACTTCCACCTATCCGGAATTTGAAATCTTGCTTGATATGCCGGAAGGGGAGATCGCAAAAATATCTGATGGTAAAGTGGCGCAGTCAGTGATCCGAGTGCGAAATGGTAACGTCCATATTGAAGGCGGGTATGACGGTCTGTTTGGAAAAATCCATATCTATTCAGACGAGGAACGGGAAAGGATTTTAGCCAAACCAAGACAGATAGACTTATTCTGATTCTTTTGCTATAATTTTTGGGTTGGTTTAATAACAGAAACAAACAAAAATTTGCAAGACGGTCTAAAGACAGCGTCTTTGAAAAGATCTGTATTTTTTTGTTTTAATTTTTAACTTACATTTATGAATCGTACTAAAATTCTTGCGACTATCGGACCTGCTTCTGAAAACCCTAAAACGTTGGAAGCCATGATTAAAGCCGGCCTTTTTGCTGCGCGTCTGAATTTTTCACACGGAAGTTTTGAGGAACATGGCGCCCGTATTATCAATATCAGGAAAATTGAGAAAAAATTAAACCGCCGTGTAAAAATTATCCAGGACTTATGTGGTCCTAAACTTCGTTTGGGTCAGTTTAAGGAGTTCACGGCCAAGGAGGGGGATAAGGTTGTATTTGGTAAGGGCGGCTTGTCGGTAGAAAAGCCTATCTGGGAATGGGTTAGGAGCAACCAGGTGATTCTTCTGGATGATGGGGTCATTGAACTGGTGGTGACTAAGGCGGGTAAGGGTTTCATTGAAACCAGAGTAGTTGTCCCGGGGGTCATTAAGCCAAGGAAGGGTGTCAGTTTGCCAGGGGTAAAAGTTGATTTGCCATCCCTTTCAGAAAAAGACTTGAGTGATTTGGAATTCGGCATTCAACAAAATTTGGATGGAGTAGCCATTTCCTTCATTAAAACAGCGCAAGATATCAAAGATTTGCGTGAACACTGCAAAAGATTGGGTAAACCGGACCATTTTATCATTGCGAAAATTGAAACTGTGGAAGCTGTTGCCAATATAAAGTCCATTTTAAAGGAAACAGATGCTATAATGATTGCAAGGGGAGATCTGGCTTTAAACCTTGATCTGGAACTGGTGCCTCTGCACCAGAAAATGATCACGCAGCTCTGTCACGAATACGATGTGCCGGTGATTGTGGCCACTCAGATGCTGGAAAGCATGACCAATAACCCGCGGCCGACCCGTGCTGAAATGTCCGACGTAGCCAACGCAGTGCTTGATTCTGCTGACGCAGTGATGTTGTCCGGCGAAACGGCGAACGGCAAGTATCCGGTCAAGACAGTGGAGATTATGCATAGAATTATCGATGTTGCTGAAAAAGCAAAGATCGATTGGACTAAATGGATGAAAGCCAAACAGGCAGCCAAGAAGAAATCAAAAAGCAAAGTATTTTAAAGTTCTAAATGCAAAAATATATCTCGGTCGTAAATCCAAGAATGGACGATGATGACATCTCCCAGCTTATAGCCAAGGGCGTGGCCGGGATTTTATTCTCCATTTCCCACCAGAATTACACTTACGCGCTTAAATTAATCCAGCAAGTCAAAGAGCTGAGCAGGAAATACCACAGGCCTATCAGCATAATCCAGGATGTCTCCAAAATGGACGATCCAATGGAGATGGAAATTGGGGTGAAGGGCGGAGTGCATTGGATTGCAACCGATAACCACGAACATATGAAGATGGCACGCGGCTTGAACAAGCTGATCGGCGTCATCAACAAAGGAAGAAACATTAAGAAAAATGTTAAGGTCGACAGCGTGATGTCAGATCTATTTCTGGATCCGGATGCGCAAGTCCTCAATAGCCGTTCGCAAATTCGGCATCTCCTCACATCCCATCCAAAACAGAATATCCTTGAGATGATTTCCCATTTTGCCGAACACTCTGAAACTCCGATAATTGCCGCTTCAGATTTAGATTTGGCCAAGGCTCTGGCCTGGAGAAGAGCGAAGAACAAAATAGTCTACGCTCCGGAAGATCACCGCTTGGCAGAAAAGGCTGCAATTTACCGGAACATTCACCCGATATATAAGACAGGTGATTTGCTAGGGAGTTTGAAGGATCAGGGATTTGTGAAAAAAGGCGACCGGTTCATGAATGCAACTGACCCTCGGCATATCGAAATTATGCTGGTGGCATAACTTGATTTTTAAGGTAAATTTATGTAGAATAAGGCGGCTAACCCGTCTTATTTTGTTAAGAAAATAGGCAGATGGAGGCGTCGCATAGCGGCCTAGTGCAACGGCTTGGAAAGCCGTGACCCTTACGGGTCTCGTGAGTTCGAATCTCACCGCCTCCGCCAAAGAAAAAATGAATGAGTGAATCAACACAACCAACATGGAAAAAAGAAATCTCGGCTGGCGGAATTGTTTTTAAGGAACAAGACGGACGAGTTTTTATTTTACTCATTATGCCTAAGGGGCCAAACTACGGACCACCAGCTGGTTATTGGACTTTTCCCAAAGGCTTACTGGATCACGAAGGTGAAGACATGAAAGAGACCGCTGTTCGGGAAGTGAAGGAAGAAGGCGGAGTGAATGCAGAGGTCTTAGATGAATTGGGATATATAAAATATTTCCGGGGCGCAGGAAGCGGCTTTCCGCCCGCAATTAAATTCGTCCACTATTTTTTAATGAAATATCTTGACGGGGATCCTCAGAACCACGATGAAGAAGTGGCAGAAGCGACATTTGTTCCTGTAGAAGAAGTGGAAGAAAAACTTAAATTCAAGAACGACAAGGAAATTTTCGGCAGGGCAACGGAAAAATTGAATAAAAAAAATTAGGACTTGCGTCCTAGCTGTTCTTATTGATCCTGCGGTTGAACCTGATTTTGTCCAGCCAACCGAAAGCCTCCATGAAGAAGACCGTAATGAACACCAAACCTACCCAGAAGTATGGCCCCACCACTTTTTTCACGGCCATCAGTTCTGCCCAGGATTCACTGAGTATTTCGCCCATCATGCCTCCTTATAATAAATAATTTATACATAGCCAAGAAATAAGTCAATGACTGACAGCCCTATCCAAGAAATAAAACATCGCTTGCCAATTACGGAAGTCCTGGCCGACTATATTCAAATGAAGAAGGCCGGGACTAATTTTAAGGCTGTCTGCCCGTTCCATAATGAAAAGACCCCGTCTTTAATTGTTTCTCCAAGCAAGCAGATCTGGCACTGCTTTGGTTGCGGTTTGGGCGGCGACATTTTTGAGTTCGTGAAACTTGCTGAAAATGTGGAGTTTGTGGAGGCGTTAAAGATTCTAGCCGACCGTGCAGGAATTGAATTAAAGAAACCGACCCAAGAAGAGATAAAAATTTTCGAAAAGAAATCTTCTTTGTATGATATCAATGCTGCTGCTGCCAAATATTTCAGCAAAGTCTTGTGGGAAAGCCGGGCCGGTAACGAAGCCTTGTTATATTTACGGGGCCGGGGACTGACAGATCAGACAATCAGGACATGGCAGTTGGGTTTTGCTCCTGATGACTTTCATTATCTCGAGGGTTTCCTGTCCAAATCATTTTCAAAAGAAGATATTGTTTTAGCCGGCCTTGCCGTAAAAAAAGATGACGGTTCGATCTATGACCGTTTCCGCGCCAGGGTAATGTTCCCGATTCAAAATATTCATGGCCAAGTAGTTGGGTTCACCGGCAGAATTTTAAAAGATCAGAAAGATGCGGCAAAATACGTGAACACTCCTGAGACACCGATATACAACAAGAGCAGGGAACTATATGGATTATTTTTTGCAAAGAACCAGATTAGAAAAGAGAACCGCGCAGTATTAGTGGAAGGGAATATGGATGTCATCTCTAGCCATCAGGCTGGTTTTAACCAAACTGTGGCATCATCAGGCACAGCTCTGACCGGACAGCAGCTCCAAACCTTGCATCGCTTCACGGAAAATCTGATTTTTTCCTTTGATACAGATTCTGCGGGGGCAGCGGCCACAAGACGCGCCCTGGAAGAAGCGTTAAATTTAGGCTTCAACGTGAAGATCGCAGACTTGAAAGAAGCCAAAGACCCGGACGAGTTAATTAAAAAAGGAATCGGCCTATGGAAGAAAACAGTGGACACAGCCCAGAACTTTGCAGAGTATTTTTTTGACTCAACCCTAAGATCCAAGGACGTTTCCAACGTGGAAGTGAAGCGTGAAGTGGCAAAAGAGCTTGCCCCACTCATCCTTAGAATGTCTGATCCTGTAACACGCGGCCATTTCGTTCGTAAATTAAGTAAGGGGATTGATGTTGCAGAACAGGCAATTTGGGATATAATTAATAGGTTAAGTCTCCCGAGACCCCAAAAACCTCAAAAAATTGAGGAAAAAAGGAAGTCCCGGGGTGAAGTATTGGAAGAGCAGATCCTTGGTTTATCCATAAACACCAAGGATTTTAGCCATTTGAAAGACTTCCAAATTGATGATTTTTCCGAAGAAAACCGTCCGGTATACCAGTTGTTGTTGGAAAAAGGATATGTTGACCCGAAAATATTGGAAAAATCGAACCCTAATTTAGCGTCAAAATTGGAATTATTGTTATTCGCATCTCAGGTC
>DASPNG010000073.1:0-3282 GCA_035626635.1 Binatia bacterium
GAACAATAGGCAAGCAGGCTGAAGCAGAACGAGAACGCCGCGCAGTAATCATCCAGTCCGAAGGTGAAGTGGTGGCAGCATCCAATATGGCCAAAGCCGCTGAGATTTTATCATCTGCTCCAGGCGCTCTTCACTTAAGGACATTGCAGTCAATAAACGACGTTAGCTCCGATCAATCGAACACAATTATATTTGCTGTACCTTTGGAAGTGCTGAAAGCATTTGGCGCTGTAGCGGACAAGAAGAATTAGTACCAAGAAAAAACTCGCCTCTAGGGGCGAGTTTTTAATTAGACAGTTTGCTCAGCTGGCTGTTGTTCTTTTTCGAAATCACAGTCCTTGCTGCTGCACTTTACCATTCCGTCTTTTGCGAATATGAGCAGGGAGTCGCACTTTGGGCATTTTTCGCCAGTCGGTTTAGTCGGCAGAATGTTTTTGCAGGCCGGGTATTTGGAGCAGGAGTAGAATATGCCGCGTTTGCTTTTCCTTTCAACCATTTCGCCTTCACCGCACTTCGGGCAGGTGACCCCAGTTCCTTTTTGGATCTTCTTGATATTTTTACAGTCAGGATAGCCGGAGCAGCCTAAGAAGGAGCCAAACCGTCCGAACTTTACAACCATTGGCTTGCCGCACTTTTCACAAACCTCGCCGCTGTTTTCTTCAATAAGCTTTTGTTCCTCCGGCATTGGCCGGGTGAATTTGCAATCCGGGTAAGTGGAGCAGGCCACGAATTTCCCAAACCGTCCGAACTTGATGATTAAGCCATTGCCGCAGGTTGGACATTTCTCGTCCAATTTTTCAACGTGCTTTTCAACATCTTTTTCTTTGGTCTTGAGATTGTCATGGAAAGGTCCGTAAAACTCGCGGATGACAGGCACCCATTCCTTTTTTCCTTCCGCAATTTCATCCAGCTGGTCTTCCATGGTAGCAGTAAATTCCAAATCTACAACTTTTGGGAAATGTTCCACTAAAATATCATTTACAATAAACCCAATTTCAGTTGGATGGAACTTTTTGTCGATTTTTTCAACATAGCCGCGGTCCTGGATAGTGCTGAGGGTTGGTGCGTAGGTGGAAGGACGGCCAATGCCATGCTCTTCCAGCGCTTTAATCAATGTAGCGTCTGAGTAACGTGGAGGTGGTTGGGTGAAATGCTGTTTAGGTTCAACCCGCAATACTTTGGGTTCATCACCCTTTGCCAATTCCGGCAGGATACCTTCTTCTTCCTGGGTTTCATCATCTGTACCTTCAAGGTAAACCTTCATGAAACCGTCGAATTTAATGGTTTGTCCGGTGGCGCGGAAAGTGTACTTGTTGCTCTTCTTGTCACCGGCAATCTCAATATCAACGCTGGTTGCGTCAAATACGGCTTCTGGCATCTGCGTGGCAATAGTCCGCTTCCAGATCAGGTCGTACAGGCGGAACATGTTGCGGTCCAAATGGTCCTTGATGCTTTCAGGATCTCGGTTGAGGTCAGTTGGACGGATGGCTTCGTGGGCTTCCTGCGCATTCTTGGATTTTGAGGAATAACGGCGGGGAGTATCCAGTAAATATTCTTTGCCAAATTTATCCTTGATGGCTTCCTGTGCGGAGTTTAAAGCGAAATCAGAGAGGTTTACGGAATCAGTACGCATGTAAGTGATCAAACCAGTGGTTTCACCATCGCCTAATTCAACACCTTCATACAACTGTTGGGCATACATCATTGTCTGCTTGGCAGAAAAGCCAAGTTTGCGGGCAGCTTCCTGCTGCAAAGTGGAGGTGATGAAGGGAGCAGCAGGGGAGCGGCGGACTTCTTTCTTTACAACTTCGGTGACTGTGGCTGGGTTGTGCTTCAGATCGGAAATAATCTTTTTTGCGTGTGCTTCATCTTTTATTTCCAGCTTATCTAAAGACTTTCCGTTGACCTTGTTCAGTTTCCCGCTAAATTTTCCGTCTTTCTCAAAGAAACCAGTGACGCTCCAATATTCCTGCGCCACAAATTTTCTGATTTCCTGTTCGCGCTCAACGATCAAACGGACAGCAACGCTCTGCACACGGCCGGCGGACAATCCACGCTTCACTTTTTTCCAAAGGAAAGGGGATAGTTCGTAACCCACTAAACGGTCTAGAACGCGGCGCGCCTGCTGCGCATCCACTAGGTTCACGTCTATCTCACGCGGATTTTCTAATGCATGCTGGATAGCGGTTTTTGTAATTTCATGAAAGGCGATTCGTTTGATCTTATCCTTTTTCAAACCTAAGGCTTCAATCAAGTGCCAGGCAATAGCTTCTCCTTCTCGGTCCTCATCGGGTGCCAGAATAATTTCCGGTGCATCCTTTGCTAATTTCTTCAACTCAGCCACGCGTTTCTTGGCTTTTGGCGGCACTAAGTATGTAGGTTCAAAATCGTGCTCTATATCCACGCCCATTTTGCTGGAAGGCAAATCGCGGATATGACCAAAAGACGCCTCGACTTTGTATTTCCCGTCGAGGAAGCGTGAAATGGTCTTCGCTTTGGTCGGAGACTCAACTATAACTAGTGATTTACCTGTTTTGCTCATGTGTTGGCGTTTTAACTTTATACATTCTTAGTCAACCGAACTGGTGTTGTCAAGTTGGACGGCCGTTGCAGCGCGCCAATCACTGGCAGTAAAACCGTTTTCTACCAGCGTATTACTTATATATTGTGGGTTGATTTTGGAAAGAATTGTTTTTGTTTCTTGGTCAGTCGCCCAGCGCGGGCAACAGTAGTTGTCTATGACAACTGGCATTAAGGTTATTCTACTAAGGTTTTGGTCTTTAAACAATACTTCCACCGCCAGACCTTCCCGCGTATCCTGGCTCCACATCTGGTCAAAAACAAAATTTCCCAAGGAGTAAAAAATATACTTGCCTTTATATTCCTCAATCGTCTGCATCCAATGTGGGTGATGACCAATGAACAAATCTGCGCCGGCATCAATGGCAGCGCGGGCTCCATTGGCATTGGTTTCTTCCGGGGTTCTCTTATATTCCGCACCCATATGGCTTGAGACGATTACAAAATCCGTTTTTGTCTTGAGTGCCTGGATATCCAACGCAACCTGTTCCCGGTCATTCCAGTCGCAGACCAGGGGGTCTTTGGATTTTCCGCCATCGTTATATGCGGTATATGAATATCCCAGGAAACCAAACTTAATTCCGTTCACTTCCTTAATCACCCCGTCATGACAATCCAGGCCAGTTCCCACCGGCAAAATATTATTTTGGTTAAGCAGGGCATTGGTATATAACAAGCCTTCTCTCCCTTGGTCAAAGCCGT
>DASPNG010000074.1:0-4114 GCA_035626635.1 Binatia bacterium
AGGAGGGAAAGGGGACCACCGACCAGTATTTGGAGTGGAGTGATAACCTCACCCACGGCATTGGTTACTCCATACTCTTTCATTTTTTGAGCGAGAACCAGCCCCGGCTCATACCAGTTGGCGGACCCGAGAAGAACACAATCCTGGAAGCCCTCCAACACATGAACAGAGTACTGGCAGAGCATGGCCAAGGACACGGTAGACATCACTTGGATATGGTCGTGAGGTCCATGTGGACCACTAGCCAGAAATACGGCTTGCTTTACAACTCGTTCGACCTGTTCCGGTTTCCTGAGGGATTCCGGCTCACCCAAAATGGATGGTCCACTCTTACACGAGTAAAGTGACCTGAGGTAATTGTCCGCACCATGCAACAACGGTGCGGATTTTTATTTAGAGCGAACGTTATTTTTTAAAAAATAAGCGAGAGTATCGTGCTACTCTCGCTGAACTGACGGCATGTCTGTGCTGAACCTGGGAAGCTGGATTGCCCAAGCCGGCTTGAGTCCTTCTTCTGCTATCCAAAGATTAAAAACTCTCTTTTCACGATACAGCTCGTGGAAAACTTTTGTCTCTCCCCAAGGGAATTCGGTTTCAGCAGCCGTAAGGAAAGTGCAGTCTGGGGTCGTATCCGGTGGTTGTTCACCCCTGAACATTTCCCGCAAGAATGCCCTGCTCACATTCCTGATCTCAAACATTACCACCAATTCCGACGACTTGTCGCTGTCAACAAGGTGAACGGTAGGGAGTTGTTGTTTCCTAACCGTCTCCTGAGCGATCTTTAGCATGTACGGAAATTCTTGATTGCCGTACCGAAGCTCGATGCTGGGGTATTCTTCCCCTGTTTTTAAGTTGATACCTCGTCCGATCCGGACTTCTTGAACAGTACATGCAAAGAATAAGTGGTCCAATTTTTCGCCAGGGCTGAATTTCAGCACATGCACGCTTTTCCTCCTTTTGTCTGCAGGGCTTAGTATACCATGCTTACCCGGCATTCATATTTGGTAAAAATGACATAGACGCCTACGCAAGTAATTTGCTAGAGTACCTCCTCAAGGAGGATGCTGATTGCAAAATTCGCTTGTGATTTGTTTGTTGGCGGCCTGTTTAGGATGCAGTTTTTCGGAAGATTCAAGTATCCCGGAACTGCAGGACAGCTCTGCCGCGGGAATCGCCCCTGTCATTCCAGAAAAAGAAAAAACTGTCCGTCTGGAAACAAAGGAAAAATGGTTGGGTTATGCAAGAACAATTGCTGACCGGACCAGGGACACCAAGGCCAAGGAAATAGTGGATTGGGTTTTAGAGGGATTGGTTGCCGTTGCCCCGGCCGGGTCGGAGAACTTCGTCTCTCTGGAGCCAAAACACCCTGCTCTACCTGCAGTGCCATTTCTTTCAGTATTGGCCGCCGACAGGCTGAACCCTGATCTCCAGATTCTGTTTACCCAGCCGCTGATCGCGCAGTTTCGTCCGGGAAGCGAGATGGTAATCGTGTACGAAGCTGTCCCTTTTACAGAAACATGGAAGGGGATAGTGCTCCTGCATGAGGGTCATCACGCCGGGGACATGATCTACACACCCTACGACTTCAACAATACCTGGAACTTTGTCACCGCCGAACGGGAAGTGATAAATTTCCAGAACAGGATCCTGTCTGTCCTTGGAGGCAAGACGTACGAAAAACTTCTTGCCGAAGAGGTCAAACGAATTCGGTCTGCCTATCCGGATACGAAAGTATTTGATAGCGCATGGCTGAAAAACGTGCAAAGGATTCCTGCGCCTGAGCTGCATGGAAAACTGGACCAGGTTTTCGGATCATCCCAATCCGAACTTGAAACAGAGACACGCGTAACCAGTTTTTGGGAACATTCATTCTTTACTATTTTCGAACAGGATAATAGGGGAGATGAGACAAAACGAATCAAAGCCGAATTCATCAGTCTTGTGTTTGCTGAGAAGGGATTACTTCCTTCGCAGCAAATGTAGTTGGCTAAGCCGAAAGCTGGCCAATTTTTTTGTGGCAAAAAACGGGTATTGCGGAAAAATATTGGGATATTATATAATAAACGTAAGCTTTTTAACCAATAGGAAATAAAAATGGACGAACAAGCAAATTGCGAGAATTGCGGTCATGTCCACCAGGACGATGGATCCTGTGTTTGTGGTTGTACCAGCGCTCAGTAAAAAATCATGAAAATAATCCATAAACTTAGAAAAAAGAATCAGGCAGGTTTCAGCCTGATTGAATTGCTGATTGTCATCGGAATAATCGGCATCCTTGCGGCATACATCGTGATTAATAATAACAGGTCCAAGATCCAGTCCAGGGACGCGCGAAGACTGTCCGACATAAGAGAAATATTCAATTCCCTTCAAGTATTTTATACAGATACGGAATCTTTTCCGCCGGATTGTTCCGACCCGGGTTATTCCGGGGGCTGTGACGGGATCGATATTCCGGAAGTAGGAATCAACTCAGACACCAGCCTGGACGGGGATTTTGTCTCATTCCTTAGTCCAACTTACTTAGGCACAATTCCGAAGGATCCTTTAAACACCGGCACGCTCCATTACGATTATTTCACAAACGTTGAGTATCCGGCGGGAAGCGGGGACTTCTATCTGTTCCTGGTTGGCGCCACCCTTGAAGACGGTACCAACAGCCAAGGCGGTATTGTAAACGCCGCGCTCCCTGATTATTACGTCCTCGGTGAAAAACAATAATCAAAAAAACCCTGATCAAGGATCAGGGTTTTTATACGATTTTTTTGAACTTGAATTCGCCGCTTAAATTATCCAGCCCTTTATACGCGATTGAAATCAATCCTAACTCTTTAGCGGCAGCAACATTACTGCTTGAATCGTCAATAAACAATGCCTGGCTTGGCTCAACCTGAAGCTCGTTCAAGATATATTCAAAAATTTCCGGTTGCGGTTTGACGAAACCGGTCTTGGAAGAGGTGACCACAACGTCAAACAAATCACTGATGCCGTTTTGCCTTAGGGCGTTCTCAATGAAGTCCTGGCTTGCATTGGAAAGAATCGCGATCTTGTAGTCCGGCTTCAGCCTTCTGATCACGTCCAACAGGTCCTGATTGAGCACCACGACATTATCAAACCCGACGTAGGTGCAGATCACTCCAAAAAAATCAAATATTAAGGCTTTCATGGTTTTATTCTAGTATTGTAACGAATAGTGTATACGATTGTTTCTGATTTGTGAAATGTACAATTCCCATTAAGTTTGTCCTTCATTAGATTGATAAGGTATAATTAAGGAAATATATGAGAGCAATTTGGACCGGGGCGTTAAGTTTTGGATTGATCAATATCCCAATACGTTTGTACAGCGCAACTGCCACAGAGGATAAGCTGGATTTTGACATGCTCCACAAGACAGATTTGTCACCAATCAGGTATGCCAGGGTTTGCAGGGCGGATGGAAAAGAAATTCCTTACGAAGACATAGTAAAGGGATATGAATACCGTCCTGGTGATTACGTTATATTGACTGACGAAGATTTTAAGAACGCCAGCCCAAGAAAAACTAAAGCCATTGATATTTTAGATTTTGCCAAAGAAAGTGAAATCGACACCATCTATTACGAAAAACCATACTTTCTGGAGCCGGATAAGGGCGCGGATAAAGCTTATGCATTACTCCGTGAAGCTCTGAGAAAATCAAAGAAAGTTGGCGTAGCAAGTTTTGTGCTGCGAAACAAAGAACATCTGGCTGTGATCAAGCCTTACGGCAAGGCGATTCTTTTAAACCAGCTCAGGTATAAGGAAGAGGTGAGGGATACAGATGGGTTGAAGTTGCCTGACGTGTCCAAAGCACGTGATAAGGAAATTGATATGGCGCTTTCATTGATTGAGCATCTTTCAGAGCCGTTTAAGCCGGAAGATTATAAGGACACCTACAAGCACGAACTGAAGAAGGTAATTGCTGCAAAAGCCAAAGGCAAAAAATACAAGGCCAAGGAAAAGGAACCGGAGCCTACTGACGTGGTGGATTTGGTGGCCATGCTCAAACAGAGTTTGAAGAAACAACAGAAAACCAGGGCTAAAGTTAAGGCATAACTGACATGGGTTTGAGTAAGTATAAAACTAAACGCAA
>DASPNG010000075.1:0-2242 GCA_035626635.1 Binatia bacterium
GGCGATTTGCCTGTTCAAATTTGAAACTTCCTGCTCCAGCTGCTTGGTTGATTCAGAGCTCAGGCTTCGCTTCTTGTTTTCAATTTCCGCCTTGTTGGCGTCAATTTTTTGTGCAATCAAAAATGTCCCGGAGAGGCTGAGTGCAAATACAATCCCCAAAGTAATAATTGTCCAGAGCCAGAATTGGAACACCTGGCTTGAAATCAATTCAAGCCTCAGTTCCTGCACCTCTTCCTTTGGTAATAAGTTAATCTTCAGCATTTTAATCCTCTTTCCTTAAAGCAAGGCCTACAGCAGTTGAATAAGCCAGTGATTCTTCCGGGCTGACTTTGAGTTTCTTCCGCTCGCTCTCCGGCATGACATTCACCCACGTATCACCCAGGACTATACGGTCGATTGGCTTATCCGCGCCCAAATTGATTCTTGCAGTAACATAATCAGCAAGGCCTTGTAAATTTGCCGCACCGCCGCTAAGCACAAGTTTCCGCACACCACCGCTCAAAGAAGAGTGGTCTGCGTGGTATTTCACCACGTTTCTAATTTCATCGATGATATTATCCAAAATCGGAAGCATGGCTTGCCGGATATTCCCCTTCTTCACATCTGCAGTCAGGCCTTTGGAGCGTTTGATGTCTTCTGCTTCTTTTAAGGAAATTCCCAAAGTTTTGGAAATGTTCTCGGTAATGTGGTTTCCCCCGGTCGGGATGTTGGAAGTGTATTCAATAACTCCTTTTCCGGAAACAATCACAAAAGAAGTTATGGTTGTGGACATATCCACCACCAAAGTAGTCATATCCAGGTCATCGGCACTGATTAATGCCCTGGCAGTGGCCATGGACTCCAGTTCAAATGCCACAGGCCTAAGCTTAGCCAACTTTAAAGAAGACACTAATGCGTCAATATAATCCTTCGGTGTTGCCACAACCAGTACCTGATTGGCATCCGTATCCTCTTTCACCAGCTGCCAGTCCAGGTAAACCTGTTCAATTGGAATTGGGATATCCTGCTCCAGTTCCCAAGGAATAGCGCTGCCAATTTCAGTCGTGTCCATCTTAGGCATTTTTAAAATACGGACGAAAGATTTGGCTTCCGGTACACTGGCCACCACGTATTTTGTATTTACAAACTTTGCGGATTTAATGGCCCGCAAAATGTAATCCGCCATTTTCTGCTCGTCAGAAATCACATGATTGGCAATCAGGTTGTTTGGGACGTCGATATTCGAATATGCCGACGGCACGTAATAACCGTGGTGCCTGGCAAGCTGCATCACTTTTATTGACGAGTCGGATATATCAAGGCCAACTGTGTTGATTTTTTTCGGGCCAAAAAGCATTTTTTGTTTCTAAGTTTTTCGTTTTTCGAGCGTATTAATTATACCACATTTATTGCAGCAATTGCCATGTCTGGTCCTGGATTTCCCAACCGCCTCCCGGTCCGGAAGTAAAGTTGGTATTCGCAAGCCCTGTTTCATAAGTGACTGTTGCTGAGTTGGTGATTCTAAGTTTTTCCGCAGTGATTTCCTTCAAAGAACCGCTTTGGCTAACTTCAATCATTCCTTCTCCGGCATACAGAATGGCTGAACCGGAACTTTGGCTGGTGGAAATAGCGATTGTAGCAACACCTTCTTTTTGTGACAGCAGCATAAGGTAGCTGCCGGCTGTGCCTGAACCCAAAGCCTGGGTTGACTGGCCAATAGTGATTGTGCCGGTAGTAGGGCTTTCATCGACTCCGGCAATTATGACACCGCTCAATCCGCCATAGCCCGAAGACAGTCGGATAATCGATGTCTGGCTTAAGGTAATATTGCCGGTAACCCAAATTGTCCCGGTGATGATGACCTGCGCATCATTGGTCAGTATCAAGTCGCCATTAATCTTCACTGGGCCAAGTGTTCTGGTTCCGCTGTTGAATGATTGGGTACCGATTGTTCCTCCTGCAGAAGCCTCCGCTTCCCAGGCATCTATCTGCGTTTCATCGATAGGTAAAGGCAAAACAGCAGGGGCCGTAAATGTATTCGGGTTGGGAGTAGTCACTGCTCCGGAAACAGTACAGCTTGATCTTGTGTCGTATGTAGCGCTTCCGCCTATCGAACAGTTTGAAATAGAATCAGCCACCACATTTCCGGTTACATTTGTATTCTGGATGACGGAATGCGTGGCGTTTCCAAGGACATTTGAACCTCCACGGATGGTATGTGACCAGGAGTTGTTGTCGATATCCATACCTTCGATTATTCCAG
>DASPNG010000076.1:0-3241 GCA_035626635.1 Binatia bacterium
GAACCATTTTTTCCGGCAGCTCGCTTATGGTCGCAACTTCCACCACTTTTTTTACAGCTTCTATTTCCGCCTTCTGCATTTCCTTCTCGTTTTTTTCCGCAACTATGTTTTGTTCCATGCGCTTGTTCAGTTCAGCGCGACTCTCGACCCCAAGTTTTTTTGCCAACTCATCGTCAATTTCAGGAACAGTCCTGTTAAAGACTTGCTTTACTGCAATTTTAAAATCCGCTTCCTTGCCAGCCAAGTCTTCTTTATAGTCCTTGGGAAAATTTAATTTGAAATCTTTCACGTCACCGGCTTTCATTCCAACAATTTGGTCTTCAAATCCAGGGATCATTTTTCCCTCGCCAACCACAATATTAAAATCTTTCGCGCTGCCGCCTTCAATAGGGACCCTGTTTACCAGGACATCAAAGTCTATGATTGCGCTGTCGCCCTGCTGCGCTGGCCTGTCTGCAACTTCCTCCCGCACCAGCATCTTGGCCAGGTCTTTTAAGGAGTTTTCAATTTCTTCCGGAGTGGCTTTGATTTCATTTTTCTTGATTTTTTCAGTTGGCCATTCGCCAAGTTTTACCTTAGGGTAGATGAACATCTTCACTGTATATACAACTTCCTGAAGGGGAGTAAGCTTCTCAACGTTAAGATCAGGGTCACCATATGGATATACATCCTGTTCCTGCATGACTTTAATCAAACTGCCATTAATGACGTCATCTAAGGCTTCTTTGAATATTTCCGCTTCACCAACTTCGCGTTTCACTATTTCATAAGGAGCTTTTCCCGGTCGGAATCCGGCAATTTTTAGGTGCTGTGAAATGTGTTGGGCAGCGTGGCTGAGATGTGGTTTGATGTCTTCAGCATCCAGTTCTACGTGGAATTCTACCTGGGATTTATCTAAATCTTTACGAGTGATTTTCATGTGTTAGGGTTAATAAAGCTTGGATATTGTAGCGTATTTTAGGGGTTTTGTGAAGTGTAGGAGGATAGGTATAATAATAGCCTATGAAGGTTTCAGAATTTGATTTTAATCTTCCGGAGGAGCTGATTGCGCAGGAGGCGCTTGCTGACCGGACAGCCTCCAGGCTTCTGGTGTTGAACCGGAGCACTGGGTCAATCGACCATTCCAAAGTGGCTGATCTGGGGCAGTATTTTCAGGCTGGCGATGTTTTGGTTCTAAACAACAGCCGGGTATTGCCCGCACGGTTATTGGGCCATACGGAAGCCGGATTGGATGTCGAAATATTTTTACTGAAACGTCTTAAGCCTGAGCTTTGGGAGGCTCTGGCACGTCCCGGGAAAAAAATTGTTGAAGGAATGAGGATAGTCTGCAAAAAAGACAGTAAGGTTTTGGACGCGATCGTGAAAGAAAAATTTTTGTCCGGCAAAATCATTCTGAAAATATTGTCCGAAGACCCGGAAACAGCTTTGCGGGAAGTGGGGCATGTGCCTCTTCCTCCGTACATCAAACGAGAAGATACTCCGATTGACCAGTCCAGATACCAGACTGTTTACGCTAAGACTTCCGGATCAGTGGCAGCGCCTACTGCAGGGCTGCATTTCACTCCGGAGCTGTTGGAAAACATAAAACAGAAGGGAGTGGAGATTGTTGAGATAACCTTGCATGTGGGTTATGGGACTTTCAAACCGGTCAGATCAGAAGAAGTAGAGGAACACACGCTAGATCCGGAATTCTACGAAATTTCTCCTGAAGCAGCAGATAAAATCAATTCCGCGTTGCGGGGGAAGAGGAGAGTAATTGCAGTAGGCACAACCACCACAAGAACACTGGAAGGTGCGGCTCATCTGAATAACGGAAGTATTACTGCCGGTGCCGGTGAGATAAACATTTTCATTTACCCGGGCTTCAAGTTTCAAGTTATCTCAGGATTAATGACAAATTTTCATTTGCCAAAATCCTCGCTTCTGATGCTGGTCTCTGCATTTGCAGATAAAGACATGGTTCTGCACGCTTATAATGAAGCAATAAAACACCAATACCGTTTTTACAGTTACGGCGACGCGATGTTGATTATATAATCTGCCAATAGCCAAATGTATCAGGTTGGTTATGATCAAGATAATTAACAGGAAATTTTATGGCAGAAGACAAACCACTCGACGAATCACAAATCATCCAGCATTCTCAGGAATGGCTGAATGAGCATGGACAACCAAGTTATTCATATCTGAAAAAATTGGCTGATGAGGGAACGATTGAGTCCCGAGACCAATTATTGGAGCTGGCTGACCAGTACAATATTCCTTACGATAAATCCACTACAGTGAATGAATTGATTGAGAAAATTCGGTTGTTCATGAACCTTGGTCCGGATTCCGCCTGATATCAACAGGGAAGATCTTGACCGCCTAAATAGGCCTCAGTATGATGAGGTCTATTTATTTTTGCTATATGAAAATCATTTTATTTATCGTGATCGTTTTGAGTTTAGGAATCACTGTTAACTTGAAAGGAGATTCTGAAATGCCTGTTGTTCATGAGCAAAGAGTTTTTCAAAGCAGATATGGTTACCAGGTTAATATCCCGGATGATTTTGTAGTGCATGACCAGATCCCTGAACTGGTGGTGATTGAAAAGAACACAAGCAGGCTCAGAATTAATTCAGGATGTTTTGATTCGGGGGTTGAAGATATGCAAGTTGTAGAAACTACCACCAGTCTGAACGGTGTGCCAGCACTAAAACAAGAATATTACAGTGATGCGAATCTAAAATTACAAAAATACAGCATGGAATATGGGAGCGAATGCTATTCGCTGGAACTCTCCGCCAATGACATGCAAGGTTGGGAAGAATTAATTGAGTTGGTGAAATCGTTTCGGTTCACAAGGTAAGCAAAATCAGAACTGGAGGAGAATATGCGTTGCTTTATTGCCACCTTACTGCTGGTGAGTTTTTCTGTGCCGGCTTGGGCAGGCCAGCCGCACAATATCAGGCTGGATCCAAATGGTGTGTCCCTGATTTATCCGGTACTGGACACTGCCGGCTGGCTTCTGACGCAACCTGCTGCAGGCAAGGTGTTCGACCCAAAAGATACATCGCGGCTGACTCACTGGGCTGATGACTATTATGCCCAGGACTGGGCGCGCGGCTGCGGGAAGACCAGTGGTGCGCGGTTGTATGCCGGTATTTCAGGGCAGGTTGTTATGGCCGGGTTCAGGAGTTCTTACGGGAATACAGTTGTGGTTTATAATGCTGAATCGCGTTTTGCCCTGAAGTATGCG
>DASPNG010000077.1:0-2975 GCA_035626635.1 Binatia bacterium
ATCCTCATAAGTACTGTCTGGAGTAATTTTACCCTCGTTGATGGCAGCAGCAATAGTTAAAGGCTTAAAAACCGAACCAGGCTCATAATCAGCGCTCAGAGAAGAATTTGTGTAATAACTGATGTCCGGGACCTTATTGTATTCATTTGGATCAAAATCAGGGTAGTTGGCCATGGCCATTATAGCGCCGGTTTTTGGGTTCAAAATAATTACGCTCCCTTGGGCTGCTTTCTGTTCCTCAACCGTACGCTTCAAAACTTCCTGTGCCTTGTACTGGATAGCAGGGTCAATAGTCAAATGAATATCGTCGCCGTTTTGAGCAGGTACAAAATTCCTGGACGCAACTGTAATCCACCTGCCGGCTAAATCTTTTTCCAGGCCAACCAGCCCGTTAGATCCTGCCAGTTGGCTTTCGAATTTGCCTTCAACCCCGTATTGGCCGACACGTTGGTTACCCTTGAAACCGAGAAAACCAAGCACATGGCTGGCCAGATTTTTTTCCGGATAATACCGGATTGTTTCCGGCTCGGTGTACACTCCTACCAAGTTCAAAGATTTAACCTGCTCCGCAACATCTTCTTCCACCTGTTTCTTTATGGCCGAATATGTCCCATTCACGGAAAGCTTATCTAAAATTTCCTGCACCGGCATTCCCAAAACAGAAGCCAGTTTAGCAGCAGCGTCACCCTTGCTGGTTATTTCCTTTGGGTTAGCGTAAACGATTTCCTTGGTGACGTTGGTGGCCGCAAGCACTGGCTCCCGTCCGTTTAAGGCGTCCAGAAAAATTTCTCCACGTCCGGGAAGGATAGTCTTTTCGAATTCATGCTGGTTCGACGCCAGTGCCGCGTAATACTGGTGATGGACAATCTGCAAATTAAACATCCGGAAAATAATCAAAAAAATGAACCCTGTGATTCCTGCTAATAACAAAACAATTCTTAATCCGTAAGAATTGTTTTGAACCGGTTGTTTGTTATTGAATCGGTATCCCATTCTCTCGTGGTTTTTATCTTAAAGCGAAGTCTGCATCCTTGATATAAGTAACGTTATTGGCCGGAACCATACGGAGCGCTTCTGCCTGCTGTTGAATTTTTGTGATTGAACTTAAGCTTGAACTCTGGATCTGGAGCTGCTTGTTTTCATCCTGGTAGGTGGCGATCTTCTGTTCCAGTTGGCGGATTTCGTACCCCCGCGTTCCTAATGAATTAATTTGGAATAAATAGAGGAACCCGAACGCCACAATCAAAGAAAGAATGGCGATATTGACATGTGTAAAATTTGAGGTGCCGCCTTTGGTTTTTTTCTGAAAAATAGATTGAGGTAAAGATAAACTTAAATCACGCATTGTGCCGCCTGCCTTTTAGAGAGAGTTAATTTTTTATTTTTTCCGCGGCCCGGAGTTTTGCGGGCTTGCTTCGCGGGTTGTGAGCAACTTCTTGGTCGCTCGCCTTAACAGGTTTTTTAGTAAGAATTTTTAAAATTGGATTTTTCCCGCAAACACACTGCGGAAAATCTGGAGGGCAAATACAACCCTTTGCCTGGTCTAGAAAGAAAGTTTTTACTATTCGGTCTTCCAGCGAATGGAATGAAATGACTGCCAACCGGCCGCCAGTGGCCAAAATATCCACCATGTCCGGCAATGCTTTGGACAAATTCTTCAGTTCGCCGTTCACTTCTATGCGAATAGCTTGAAATATTCTTCTGGCCGAATCCCCAACTTTATGTTTGACGTTTGCCGGTAATGCCCTATGGATTACACGAAAAACTTCATCAGTATCAGCAAATGGAGAGTCTTTTCGGCGTAGAACAATCGCGCGCGCGATGCGCTTGCTGAAAGCTTCTTCACCATATGTTTTAAAAATTTCTGCTAATTTTTCTTCGGGGTACGAATTTACCACCACCTCAGCGGACAGGGACTGCTTGCGGTCATACCGCATGTCCAACGGTCCGGTGTTCTGGAAAGAAAACCCGCGCTCCGACTCATCCAATTGGATAGATGAGAACCCCAGGTCCAGAATGATGCCGGAGGCTTCGCTAAAACCCTCTCTGGCAACAACCTTACCCAGGTCTGCATAATTTGAATGGACTAACTTCGCCCTGCCCAACAACTTTTCTTTCTTCAGTTCTGTTTCAAGTTTAGCCAGCGATTCAGAGTCCCAGTCTAATGCCAGGACTTGTGCTTTTGGATTTAGCTTTAACAAAGCTTTTGTGTGTCCGCCGCCGCCTACAGTTGCGTCAATGAATAATTGACCGTCTTTGGCACCGACGTACTGCAAAACTTCATCAAGCAGTACGGGGTAATGAGCCATATTAGACTCCTAACCCCCCAAGCGCTTCTGCAATTGCTGTGCTTTCCTTTTCAGTATTGGCCTTGTAATCTTCCCAGGTCTTTTCGTCCCAGATTTCAATACGATTGTATAAACCGGCTGCCACTACCTTTTTGGTAAGTTTGGCGAATTGCCGCAAATAATCTGGAACCATCATACGACCCTGTTTGTCGATTTCCACATCCCACGCGCCAGCCAGCATCAAGCGGGCAAAGGCACGGGAATTGGCTTGGGCCAAAGGCAGGGTGGCAAGCTTTCCGGCAATTGCTTCCCATTCTGCCTTTGGGTATAAAAAGAGGCTATTATCAAGACCTCGGGTCAACACTGCACCAGCCGCAAGGTTATTGCGGAATTTCACTGGTACGGCGACTCGGCCTTTCGCATCCATACTGATCTTATACTCGCCTATAAACATTGAACTCTCGATTCTTAATTGTCTTAGTTATCCACAATAGCACCCACTTGTCCCCACCTTTCTCCACAGATCACCATTCACAAGTCATTATAGGCCACTAAATACCACACGTCAAAGCCCCAATATCTAATGAATTGCTTAATAAAAAAGGCCTCTTTTAGGCCTTTTTACCTGAAAGTGGTGAAAAGTCGTTTCATAACGTTTCACTTTGTCCCCACACCACTTTTCAACAT
>DASPNG010000078.1:0-3513 GCA_035626635.1 Binatia bacterium
CTTCAACGGCACAGTTAAAAAGTTAGAAGAAATCCTTTTTTCCGGCTCGTTTCCGTTTCTTTGGATCTTTCCTAATTCAGTAACTTGAAATAATACATCGTTATTTCTAGAAAGTAGCGCAATTTTTGCAAACTCGAGCTCAATCAGCTTCCTGTTATCTTTCCCTTCTGTACGGTTTGGATTTAAATCGAGTGCGTCAACACCCTTTTTCTTACATACGGCATCCAGCGCACAGAAATACATGATTGCAGAGGACCGTTCTAAGTGAGTTTTGCCTGAAGATTTCGTTGATGCGAGTCGATTAAACGAGACAGAAACCTGATTTGAACTTAGGTACATTATTTTTATTTTTTAGAGAAAATTACTTCATGATCGCGCGCACGAAGTGGTTTTCCTATAGTAATAAATTGTTCAAAGGTCAATCGCTCCTTATCCTCTCGCAAGTTCTTACCGCCTAAAACTTCAATGATTTGCATTCCTAATTCATAGGCCAATCGTGGTGGAACTGCATTGCCAATTTGCTGGTATTTAGATTTAATTGACCTTCCTTCAAATTTGAACCAGTCGGGAAATGACTGAATACGCCCAATTTCACGGACTGAAAATATACGCTGTTCAACAGGGTGCCAAACTCCAGCATTCTCCGGTTTAAATGCAGCTGTTATAGTTCCAGCAATTTCATCGCGATGAAAGCGACGGTAAAAGTTAGGCCACCGATAGCGTTCAATATTGTCGCGAATCTTTTGTAAACGTGGGGGAAGTTTTTCGTAGGGTATATTCTTCCAAGAACCACCTTCCGGTATCATACTGCCAAGCTGAGTAGCTTGTGGATTAAGATTCAATAACTCATTTTGGTTAAGCGCTTTCGGGCTAACATCAAGAATTGAATTTTTTAAGGTCAGATCGCTACGATCTACAGGAATTGGGAAAGAAAAGACTCCATGGTTCCTTGAGCGCTTAATTCCAACAATAACTACCCGAAGCCGTTTTTGAGGGACATGGTGTCTCGATGCATCTAATAAGCTGAATACAACGTTATATCCCAAAGCATCAAGCTGGGAACATATTTCTTCAATTAGCAGTCTACCCTCTGATTTGAATGAAAGCAGACCGCGTACATTTTCAAATATCAATGCCCGCGGCTTTAGTTTGGCAACGGTGTCTATAGCTGTTTGAAAGAGTGTACCTCGTTCATCATTAAGTCCTTTACGTAAACCTGCATTTGAAAACGGTTGGCACGGAAATCCTGCAGTTAATAAATCGGGAGAGTTTTTGAACATTGGCACACTTATCCTTCGAATATCACCTTCGATAATTTCTCCCAAATTATGTCGATATGTTAGACAGGCATCAATATCAATATCGTTAGCAAACACAGTTTCAAATCCAGCTCGTCTGAGCCCAAGGTCAAAACCTCCACAGCCGGAAAATAAGCTTACGTGGGTAAAAGGAGTCGGAGTATTTTTGAGTATCTTTTTATCAAATATTCCCCACGGACGGTCTTTACTTTTTCCTGATGACGAAGTGCTTGAGCGATTTGAGTCCTTATTAAGAGATTTATTTTTCTTATTTGAAGACACCGATGCGACCTGCTGTACTGCTTTTTTAGCAGAACGAGAGGACGTACTTTGACCTACGGCGCCTCTTTTAGAAACCACTAATTTTGACATTTAAATACAAAGAAAAATCCGAAATATTTACCAAATATACAAACCAGGCACGGAAACTAAGATATTAAAAATTGCCTTATTTTTTGGTGAACTTCCGGTTTATTTACCTCGCATTCCCAAATAGTTAGGGTTGACCAGCCAAGGACTGATAATTTGCTGACGTTTTCTTCATCGCGGCTCTTGTTTCTGGAGAACTTTTGATACCAAAACTCCGATTTTGTCTTAGGGATTGAACTTTTTCGGCAGAAATGTCCATGCCAAAAACAACCATGTACGAAGATCACTTTTTTTCGAGACGGGAACACGACATCAGGGGTGCCTGGCAGGTTTTTATTGTGTAAGCGATAACGATAACCCTCCTTCCAAAGGAATTTTCTAACAGCCAACTCTGGAGCAGTATCTTTTCGCCTTACCCTTCTCATTAAGGCACTTCTCGCTTCATTCGAAAGATGGTCCATCCACTGTAGCTTCTACAGCGAATTTATAAAAAATTAAAAGTACTTGGGGCAGTTTTTTTCACTCCAATCATCGTCCTAGATACGCTTATGATCTTTGAGAACTATAATCGTAAAACGGGTACTGTTCCTTAATTTTGACTGAAATATACAACAATGCAAATATTTGATGTGATTGATTCTATAGATAAGTTTAACGATGTCGTCAAATCGATAAGGGAAAGGCGAGCATTTACACAAGCTCATCAATTACCGTATAGACATGAGTTTTATCGCGGTCAGCTTGATGTAAACTGGTCCGTTATTCCAAGCCTGTCACGAGGCTTGAAGACCGCCGGACAATTAGCGGCTATGGAAGCTTCAATTATCAGCTTTTTTCAGATGCTGGTTACTAATAAAAGCCAACAAGATAAAATATTCTTGCATCAGCAACCCACCACTTTTCAAAATGATTGGCTTTGGTTAAGTCAGGCGCAGCATCTAGGGATTCCAACGCGACTTTTAGACTGGACCATTAAACCGGAGGTAGCGTTGTATTTTGCTCTTGATGATGACCAGTTTGATAATGTTGACGGTCAATTACTAGTTTCTTATGTACCATCGGATTTTCTTAAGATTGATGGACTGGCTGACCGCCAATTTAATTCATCACACTATCAGAATTTCCTGGGGACATACTTTATTAATCCGGCATTTTTTTGGCATGATCGCTACGGCGAAATAGCTGGTGAGATAAGACGTGCGAGGCAACATGGTAAATTTTCTATGCAACAGTATGACCTTTCAATCATCGGAATGGATGAACAACCAGAATTGCTAGTTCCTTGGGATTCGAATTACGAAGTAATAGTTATCGAAAAATACCTCATTCCAGCAGATAAAAAACCCGCCCTTAGGAAAGCCATAGTCGCGGATGGATGGTGCGGAGAATTTTTGTATGTTAAGGATGATGTTGAGCTCAATGAAATCGTAGCTCTTGTAAAAGAAGAACATAAAAAACTTGTATATGAAGTAATAACAGTACCCTTTCAATAATAATCAAAGATTATCATTTAATAAAAGCTGCGGAATAGATATTTGGAGATTATCCGTTATCTTTTTAAGGTTCAATATAGATATATTTCTCTCTCCTCTTTCAACATCGCTTATGTAGGTTCTGTCCAGTTTACATACCTGTGCAAATTTCTCCTGTGAGAATGATTTTTCCAGTCGAGCCTTTCTGATTTGCTGCCCTACTTTTTTTAAATATGCCTGCTGTTGTTTCGTATAGGACGAATTCATGATTGCAAAAATAGAAAATATAGGAAATAAGCCAACGGACTATAAGTGTCATAAAAAATAAAAGAAGCAGACAATTTCTGACTGCTTCTGTTGTTAGTTAGTTACCT
>DASPNG010000079.1:0-2707 GCA_035626635.1 Binatia bacterium
CTAAAATACCCAATTGCGCGATTTTCAGTGGGTTATAAGGATGGTGTAAATTTGAACAACTAAACCGGAAAAGACTGTTCCACAAAAACTGATTGCTATGATGACATGGGATGATTACCAGGCAGCACAGGCATTTTTAGAAAAGAAGTCTTTGGGGTTGATGAGCCACGAAAAAAAAGAGATGGCCAAAACTGGTTTTCCCTTTCAGTATTATTCCATATACCCCATTAAAGGAAGAATTTTTTACGTGCCGGCTCCCAATACATTCAGGCATATTATGACAAAGGATGTTCTTTTGGAGGCGGTGACAAAATATCCTGAGCGATTTGGTACAGGTGATGCCTATGATGTAATAGAAGCCATTCGATTGGTTGAACCAACTTTTGATTCCGTTAAAAGACATGCTGAGTTTCTGCAAAACGAACAGTTTTGTTTCGTCATGGAAAATAGCGGCGGCACCATTCAGGATCAGGTATTACGAATTGATCTTTTCCGGGATATTAAGCCGAATCCATCGGCCAAGCACGAATTTGTAGGCGGTATTTTTCACGGCTTCAAGCATTTTTCTTACAAGGGCATTAATTTGGCAACAGGGAATGACATAAATGATATATACCACCCGGAACAAATAATTGGGTTAGCTATTAAAGCCTTTTATATGCCTGAAGAAAAAGAGCAAACGGCCAAAGGGTTTATTGGCCGGATTTCCTTAGATGAAAAATACTGGCTGAAGTTCTCTTTTTATCTCGAACAGGTAAATGGTGTCCATTTCATTAACACAATTTATAAGGAAAAAAAAAGACCGACACAACCGCTGATTTATTACCATGAAACCAGATGCTAACGTTCGTTCCACTGTTTTCGGCCATAGCCATTAGGCATTTGATTTTTCCCGGAGATGATTATAAAATTGTTTTGTGTGATTGGTCACTGCCTCAATGTATGTCTCAAAACTGCCTCTGTTTACAA
Source organism: Binatia bacterium (assembly GCA_035626635.1). Taxonomy (GTDB): domain Bacteria; phylum Patescibacteriota; class Doudnabacteria; order UBA920; family O2-02-FULL-48-8; genus DASPNG01. The sequence goes on from DASPNG010000079.1 coordinate 970, forward strand.
TATCAATCCAGAAATAATTAGCGCCATATAAATCAGTTTGCAGCAGCCGGGCATATTCAATTTTTGATACATCTCCTTCGCCTTCCAGTTTCCATAGACTACTATCCACGACTAAGACCGGATGAATATAACTGACGCTTCTTAAATAGTTCTGAAGACAGGCAAATGCGGAATCAACTGGCGTTGGGCCTTCTTTTTTTTCGATATAATAAAGAAGATCCTCAACCATATTACTTAAATGTCTTTTCCGTATGGATTTATTGACGGTTAGCAGTTCCTGGAACGCCTTCCATACGACCGAGTTATTTAATTCTTTAACCACACCTAAATTCGTTTCACGGAAGGAATAGTAGCTTTCAAGTCTCGTAAAAAATGAATATTGAAGTTCGCTGAATATCCAACTTTCATTGGGGTAAAAACTATCCCTTACCATTTCAAACAAATTATCTATATCATCATCAGAAAAACCTACCTTTTTAAGGGCGGCGAAAACTTCACCCTTTTTTTCAATGTGGTCTCCTAACCAATCCCTGTCTAATTCAGAGGAAATAAAGCGCTCTGAATTTGAAAACAAAATATGGTAATCGTTTACCGATTTTGATTCGACCAATAGCAGAAGATCATAGTCCAGATTCTTGTTTTTGAGTTGAAGCCCAAGCCGTCCAAATACATCAAGTTCTCTGAATTTACCCGATTCCACATCTTGGTAGTATGGATTATCAGTAACCGCCCAATTCAGCTCCTTTAATTTTTTAGAAATTCTCATTTCATCAAACATAGATTTGACGGCCTGACAATTCTTTATTTTTGATTCAATGTGCGAATCATTTATTTCTTCTATCATTAGTACATTAGAAAGTATAGTTATCAATTTCTCTTTGAAGACAACACAGAACAAATTAAACAAAGTTGCCAAGTTTACCCGTGTTTATTGCTTCTTTTTTTCGACACTTGTTCCAATTTCAGCTTCCGTTGCGACGCTCCGTTAATCGTTTCGTTCTATGGGCAACAATGATATCCTGGATACAATCCTCATACTTCGCATAGAACGCCTTTAAAAGCAACAATGCACATTTCTTAACCGACACTATAAAGTTCATCAAATCCTCTAAGATGCGTCCATTGTCAGCAGAAACTGAAAGGGAAAATGCGGAAAGATGACGAACGCCGATGAACAGAAACGCAGATAGAAGACATAACGAACATTTAAAAATGAAAAAATAAGACACGCGATGCTTCTCCTAATAAAAAAGGGAACAACTTTCGTTGGCTCCCTTCGAAACATTAATGTTTATTGCTAAACTTATTTCTTTTCATTCAATCCATAAACCAACCCATCCGGTCCTTTGAAGTGGCGATAGGCATAACCCATTTCAGGCACTCTATTAATTTCACCAAGCAGTTCACAACCAGCCTTCTTCAGTTCTTCAGAAGCTACTTCAATATCATCTACTCTGAAACCAAATGCAACACTTCCATTGTAACCAAAAGGTGGAACGGTACTTTTCTTATATAGTTCGAGTAATGTGCCGTCAGCCGTAGAGAAAACCTTTACCCCTTCCATTTCCATAAATGTTTGAAGTCCCATAACATTACCGGCTAAGGCTGCAAAGGCATCAAACTTATCATCTTCCAAAGTGATGGCGTGCCATGTAATTCCTTGTACTTTCATGATTTTTGTTTATATGGTTTATATAATATTTCTAAGCAAGAACCCTGTGGTTAGATGACTTTGGAG
>DASPNG010000080.1:0-12753 GCA_035626635.1 Binatia bacterium
AGGGGACGGAATTCGGCCTGCAGATTTTTGGTGAAACCGCGCCAATCGCTGACGCGCAGGTCATTAACTTACTTTACAAACTTTTCAGCGAAATGGGCCTGACTGATTTGTCGCTTGAAATCAACAATATTGGTTGTCTGGAGTGTCTGCCTGCTTACCAGGAAGTGCTGCGCAACTATTTCAAAGATAAAAAATATGATTTGTGTGAAGTTTGCGTGGAAGCAATTGACACTTATCCGGTAAAAATACTTTCCTGCACCAATTTGTCCTGCAGTACGGTTGCCAATGACGCGCCAGTGCTCGTGGACTACCTTGATGAGAATTGTCGAAGGCACTTCATTGGAGTTCTGGAAGGACTGGATGAACTGGGTTTGATGTACAATCTCAACCAAAAGATTATTGGCCAGCCATGGTCCAGAAAAACTGTGTTCGAGATCAGGTATAAAGGCAATGGACAGGAATTTATCTTGGGATCTGGCGGCCACGCAGACGATTTGGTCCAGGGATTTGGCGGTCTACCTGCTTCTGCTTTGGGTTTCTCCGGGAGGATTGAGGAAATCGTCACCGTATTTAACGCAGTCAACGTAAAGTTCGCTTCTAAAAATAAGGTTGATGTTTATTTGGTGCCGCTGGGGGAATTAGCCGCTAAAAAAACTCTAAAACTTTTCAGTGAATTGTGGGGACAGAACATTGTGGCCTCTGAATTCATTGGCCCGGGTTCAATCAAAACACAGTTGAAATTAGCTGAGACAAATAAAGTGAGCATTGCCTTGATTATTGGGCAGAAGGAAGCCCGCGAGGGTACTGTTATCCTGAGGGACGTGAGGTCCGGGATGCAGGAACTGTTTACTTCTGAGAGGATTATCGAGGAAGTTAAGAAGAGGTTGGGAAAATAGTTCCGAGATCTTTAAACAAAGCCCAATAATTGGACAGGTCATAAGAAAGCAGCATAAAAAGCTGCTTTTGTTTTGCCGTTCGCCACTTATTAACAGATTGACTCTGAAGCCAAAATTATGTTATATTAAGCCCAGCTTATAGAAAGGGGTGATTACATTTGGTAGAAGTTAAAAGAAAAGAAGGCGAATCATTCGAAAGCTTGCTTAGACGATTCAACCGCAAGATCCAACAGAGCGGTGTTTTAGTTCGCGCCCGCAAAATTCGCTTTTACGAACCAGGAAAGTCCCGTAATCTTCTCCGTGAAGACGCTCTTCGTCGCAATATCAACCGTGAAAAGCGCGAAGAACTAAAGAAGCTCGGAAAGCTTCCAGCTTTTGGTCCTAAATTCAAGAGACGATAACAATCAATGATACTCGAGAGAATAAATAATGACTTCAAGGACGCGATGCGTGCCAAAGATGAACTGGTTGTCGGCGCACTTCGCATTCTCAAATCAGAAATTCAGAACGCAGAGATTGAAAAACGAAGCGAACTGACTGAGGAAGAAGCGATGAAGGTCATCGCCAAGAAGGTTAAGCAGCATAAAGATTCCATAGAGAGCTTTAAGTCTGGTAACCGCCAAGACCTGGTTGACCATGAAGAGAAGCAAATGGCTGTCCTGGCCAAGTATCTGCCGCAGCAGATGGGTGAAGACCAGGTCCGGGAAATGGTGAAGGCAGTGATTTCGGAAACCGGTGCCGGCCAAAACGACTTCGGGAAAGTGATGAAAGAAGTTTTAGCCAGGGCCAAGGGTCAGACAGATGGATCCGTAGTTTCGAAAATCGTCAAAGAAGAATTAGCGTCATAAATTAGAGAGAAATTTTTGATGTTCACACAAAAATTGAAACAAAGAGGTTTACATGGCTAAAGAACAAATCTTTGTCGGCTTGGATGTGGGTTCCTCCACCATCCGGGTTGTCATCGGCAAGCAAGAATCAGAAATCGGGCATCCTTCTATCATTGGTGTAGGGGAGGCCCAGTCCCTGGGAATCCGCCGCGGCGTTATCGTAGATATAGACGAAGCGGTTTCTTCTATTTCTGAGGCCCTGGAAAAGGCAGAACGCATGACCGGATTGTCCATAGACCATGCTGTTGTTTCAGTTGGCGGTGCGCACATCAGTTCCCAGGAAAGCCATGGCGTTGTTGCTGTGGCCCGCGCAGACGGTGAAGTCACGGAAAACGATGTTGTCCGCGTGGTAGATGCATCGCAGGCCATTTCCATTCCTTCAAACAGAGAAATCCTGCATGTCATTCCAAAAACTTTTACTGTAGACGGCCAGCACGGGATCAAAGATCCGGTTGGCATGTCCGGTATTCGCCTGGAAGTCGACTCTCATATTATCCAGGCCTCAGTACCATTCATAAAGAACCTGACCAAGTGCATCATGCAGGCCGGTTTGGAGATTGATGACCTGGTTTTGTCTCCTCTGGCCGGTGCCCAGGCTGTGCTAAGCAAAAAACAGAAGGAATTAGGTGTGGTTGTGATTGATTTGGGCGGCGGTACAACAGGTATGGTGGTGTTTGAAGAAGGCGATTTGGTAATGAGTAATATCCTGCCGGTCGGATCCATGCACATCACCAATGATTTGGCCATTGGCCTGCGCACTTCGGTTGATACCGCGGAAAAACTAAAGCTGCAATATGCGTATGCAGAGGCCAAGGAAGTGAAAAAAGATCTTGACGTGGACCTTTCAAAGATTGATAAGCAGGAAGACGGAAAAGTTTCTACAAAACATATTGCTGAAATCGTGGAGGCTCGCCTGGAAGAAATATTTGATCTGGTCAACAAGGAATTGAAACGCGTGAACAAAGACGGGCAGCTGCCTGCCGGTGCGATTCTGACCGGCGGCGGAGCCAAACTTCCTGGAGTAGTGGAACTTGCCAAAAAGGAATTGCGTCTGCCGGTGACCTTAGGTACTCCTGGTTCAGTGACCACAGTCATTGACCGGGTGAACGATCCTGCTTATGCTACGGCGGTGGGACTCGTTTTGTGGGCAAATGAATACCTGCTCGGCTCTTCCCATAATGTTAATAAGTTCGCCAAAAAAGTGCTGGAAAATGATACTGTAAACCGCATGCGCAAGTGGTTTAAGTCGTTTTTGCCGTAAACTAGACCGTGTGCCCTAAACCCTTTATAATACGTAAGCCCATATGAAATTGAAGTCTTTTGAAGTCAAACCTAAGATAGAAACATTTGCCCGCATCAAGGTTATTGGTGTAGGCGGTGGTGGTAATAACGCCCTGCACCGAATGGTGGAGAACGGTATTCGTGGTGTGGAATTTGTGTCTATAAACACTGATGCTCAGGCTTTGCATAATTCGCAGGCTGATCACAAGATCCACATTGGGAAAACAATTACCCGAGGTCTTGGCGCTGGCATGAATCCTGACATTGGCCGGGCTGCTGCAGAAGAATCCAAGGACGAAATTCTGGATGTGATCAAAAACGCTGACATGGTTTTTATTACCTGCGGTTTGGGTGGCGGTACTGGAACTGGTGCGGCACCGGTTGTTGCTGAGCTGGCCAAGAAGATTGGAATTTTGACCGTGGCAGTTGTGACCAGACCGTTTGCTTTTGAAGGCGCCAAGCGCCGTGACATTGCAGACAAAGGTTTGGAAGCTTTGAAGCAGCATGTTGATACCATCATCATGATTCCAAACGACCGCATTTTACAAATTATTGATAAGAAGACTTCACTGCTGGATGCCTTCAAGACCGTTGACGAAGTTCTGCGGCAGGGTGTTGCCGGCATTTCAGATTTGATCACCACTCCTGGAATGATTAACGTGGATTTTGCTGACGTGAAAGCCATTATGCAGAATGCTGGAAGCGCGCTGATGGGTATTGGACGGGGCACAGGAGAAAATCGCGCCATTGACGCTGCCCGTTCTGCAATCGACTCACCACTTTTGGAAATGTCCATTGATGGGGCCAAAGGAGTACTGTTTAACATCACCGGTGGCCGGGACCTTGGGATGTATGAAGTGGATGATGCAGCAAAATACATCACAAAGGCAGCTGATCCGGATGCCCGCATTATTTTCGGTGCTGTTATTGATGAAGACCTGGACGAAGAAGTGAAGATTACAGTCATTGCCACAGGCTTTGACGAATCTTTGCAGAAACCGCCGCAGCCGGTTGTCAGGGTAGAGGAGCCGGTTGTCCATCACGAACCAAAGCGCCCGGTTTATGCGCCAAAGGTTTTGGAAGAAGAGCCTGAGCGGGAAGAAGTGCATGATGAAGTGAATGACCAGGATGAGCTTGAGATACCAGCCTTCATAAGAAAGAAGATAAAATAGAACAACCGCCGCTAGGCGGTTTTTTTATTGCACCCACATACGTTTTTTGCTATTCTCCCTGCAATGCATAAGGAGGAATGAGGGGTGGAAAGAAAAATAATTCTTGCCTTGAATGACCTGGAAATTGCCCAGGCCATTGACCTGCTACGTACGCTCAAGGAGCTGATTGTCTTCCTGTACGCTTTCAAGCTCCAGGATCTGTTCCTCAAGGGCGGGCGTAATGCCATCAACCGCATTCGGCAGTTTGACGGCATCAATTCCAGCCACATGCTGGCCATGGTAGACCTGAAATTCTATGACATCCCGCGTGCCGTCTTTTCCATGACCAAAGCAGCGGTGGACGAAGGAGCAGATATAGTCACGGTGCACATCGAGGGCTCCATGGCTATGATGAAGATGGCCTTGGCTGCTAATTCAAAAGTTCAGTACCAAGTTTGGGGTGTCACGTCTCTCACCAGCATCTCTGAAGAGGAAAATCTCCGTAATGCTGGGCGAAGCACACAACAGCTTGTGAGCGAGCGCGTGGAGCAGGCAGAGGAAGCAGGTCTGCATGGAGTCGTGTGTTCTTCCTTGGAAGCAGCATTTGTCTCCTCCCGTCCCAAGTTCAAAGCAAGGGGTATGGTGATTGCCACGCCGGGGGTACGTTCTGAGGGTGCGAACCGTCACGATCAGCAGCGGGTAGATACTCCTGCGAACGCCCTCAGGCAAGGCGCCCACTATGTGATAGTAGGACGTGAGGTTACTGAATCAAGATCGCCCTATGAGGCGCTTAAAAGAATAGTGGAGGACATTAGGAACGTATAAAGCAGAATTTCTGCTTTTTTATTTGCTTCAAGAAGCGCGGGATATTATACTCTTTGAAGAAACTTGGAAGGAGGAGAGATGGGACGAAGCACTATGACCGAGGAGCGAGCGCTTGCTCTCATGGCCAAAGCCGGGGCAATCCTAACCAATGGCCATTACGTCTACACTTCAGAACTTCATGGTTCTGAATACGTGGACAAGAACGCAGTCTACATTTACCCGCAGATTTTGGAGCAGATGTGTTCATCTTTGGGGCATTTGTTCTTTGACATGCCGGTTGAAGTCGTTGTAGCGCCGGCAGTCGGCGCAATTGACCTGAAGACCGGGGTTTCCGGCGTTATTGGTTACATGAGCAAAAGGCAGGTGCTCGGTGTATTTGTGGAGCAGTTGGAGATGCGAGTCGAAGGCTCCCCAGATCATGTGATCAAGCTGCCGAAATTCGGCTTCAAAAGAGGCTACGCCAAACATGTGAAGGGCAGAAAGGTGCTGGTGGTGGAAGATGTCATCAATACCGGTCTTTCCGTGAGGCGGACCATTGATGCGGTCAAGGAGGCAGAAGGGGAAGTTCTGGCTGTCGGTGCACTGTGCAACCGCGGCAGTATGACTGCAGAAAAGCTTGGAGTTCCGCTGCTGGAGTCGCTGATCAATATCAAGATGAAAACCTACAAAGAAGATGAATGTCCGCTTTGCCAAGCTGGAGTGCCTGTGAATCAGGAGCCTGGCCACGGCAGAGAATTCTTGAGAAAGAGGCTGGTCAAAGCTTAGTAGTTGCCGCCGTGCAGCTGCTTTTTTTATTTATAACTTGATTTGACAAGGCAGTTCGTTTTTTAGAAAAAAATTGTTGATAAACATTGTCGCAAAATGCTTTGCAAACAAAAAAACCAGAAAAATTGCAGTTTTTGACGATTACTATATATAGGGTTATATTTATTCTGGTACTACTAGATATTGTGTTACTAGATACAAAAAGGCTCAACCCAGGCATCGAAACCTGACCAAAACACAAAACTGTTCATTTAGTAAAGTTATATCGAGAGGCTTAACCTAAGCATACCTCTTATTTTATTTACCCAAAAAAAGGGAAAAAACGTTATGCGTTGCCCAAATTGCACCCATGAGGACACCAAAGTCCTGGACTCCCGTCCGGTGAACGAAGGTTTGGCTATCCGCCGCCGCAGAGAATGCAGCGATTGCGGCTTCAGGTTCTCAACTTACGAGGAAATTGAAATCCTCGACCTGAAGATCGTAAAGCGGGACGGCCGCACCCAGCCTTACATGAGGGAGAAAATCGAATCAGGAATCAGAAAAGCTTTTGAAAAACGGCCGCTTACACGTGACGACTTCCAGGAAATTATCTCTTCCGTAGAACAGGACATCCAAAAAATCGGAAAAGAAGTAGTCTCAAGTAAGGAAATTGGCAGTATCGTAATGAAACACATAAAACGGAAGGACCAGGTGGCATATATCAGGTTCGCCTCAGTCTACCGACAGTTCGCTGACGTGGAAGAGTTCGTCCGCGAAGCCAAAAAACTCTAAAGAAATAAAACAATCAATTAATTCCCAAGGAAATCCAACATGCAACAAACCAACTTACAAAACCGCTCCACCAACGCTTTAAGCGAATTAGGTGAAAAGATCTTTTTAGACAGATATGCCATAAAAGATGCCAAGAAAGAAACCCTGGCGGTGGGGGACACTGTAGTGGTTTGTGTGAATTTGAAGACCGGACAGCGCGAAATTGGTGTTGTTGAGTCGCTTAACCAGGAAATCCGGGAGGTTACGGTAAAGCTGCGTGACGGGACATTGGAAAAGCGAGCCATCGAGCATGTCGATAAGCCGCTTGAAACCACCCCTGAGCAGATGTTTGCCCGCATTGCCAAGCATATCGCTTCTGTGGAGCAGACTGACGAAGCTAAGGCCGAATGGGAAGCTAATTTCAAGGATTTGATGGATGACTGGAAGTATGTTCCAGGCGGCCGTATCTTTACCGGCGCTGGCACCGGCCAAAACTTAACTTTTTATAACTGCTACGTGATTCCTAGCCCTAAGGACTCAAGGCACGGGATTTTTGAAACTTTGGGGCAGATGGCTGAAATCATGTCTCGCGGCGGTGGAGTAGGTATTAACCTGTCCACACTTCGTCCTAGATACGCTTATGTGAAGGGTGTGAACGGACGATCATCCGGTTCTGTCTCTTGGGGATCGCTTTACAGCTTTGTTACCGGCCTTATTGAACAGGGTGGGTCCCGCCGTGGTGCTTTGATGTTGATTTTGAATGTTTGGCACCCGGATGTCATTGATTTTATAAATGCCAAAAAAGAAGCTGGAAAGATCACCAACGCCAATATCTCTGTAGGTATTACCGATGACTTTATGGAAGCGGTAAAACAGAACAAGGATTGGGATCTGGTCTTCCCTGATTCCTCTGATCCTTTGTATGAAAAGCACTGGGACGGTGATTTGAAGAAGTGGAAGGAATTGGGGGGCCGCGTGATTACTCATAAAACCGTCCGAGCTGCTGATATTTGGGAAAACATTATTTCCTCTGCACATGCATCTGCTGAACCTGGTGTATATTTCATTGACCGCGCCAACACACTTTCCAACTCCTGGTATTTTGCGCAACTACCTTGCACCAACCCTTGTGGTGAACAGCCTTTACCAGCCTGGGGAGTCTGTAACTTGGGCCACGTCAACCTTTCCAAGCACGTTGATTATGAAAAGAAGGATGTCGACTGGAACAAATTGAAGACTACGGTGCAGCAAGCAGTCCGTTTCCAGGACAATGTTATTGACGCAACTCCTTACTTCTTTAAAGAAAATTTTGAACAGCAGATGTCTGAACGCCGTGTTGGTATGGGAACCATTGGTTTGGCAGAAATGTTAATCAACCTTGGTTTGCGATACGGTTCTCCTGAAGGCGTGAAGTTCATTGATAAGCTTTACCAGTTCATTGCCATTACTGCATATGAAACTTCAGTAGATTTGGCCCGGGAAAAAGGTGCCTTCCCTCAATTTGATTCCCAAAAGTTCCTGCAGAGCGGTTACATGAAGAACATGCCAGAATATATTCGCCATTTGGTAGGGAAGTATGGCATCAGAAACGTGACCATCATGACCCAGGCTCCAACCGGAACTGTTGGTACAATGGTTGGAACCTCAACCGGCATTGAACCATTCTTCTCTTGGACTTATTTCCGCAAATCAAGATTGGGCGTGCACCAGGAACACATTAAGCTTGCTAAAGATTGGTTGGATGCACATCCTGGCCAAACCCTCCCTGACCATTTTGTCACTGCCATGGAATTGACTCCGGAAGAACACGTCAGAGTACAGGCTGCTGTCCAGCGCTGGACTGACTCCGCAATTTCAAAAACTGTGAACGCCCCTGAAGACTATTCTGTTGAACAGACCAAGAAGCTTTATGAATTGATGTACGATTTGGGCTGTAAAGGCGGAACCATTTACCGCGACGGTTCTAGAGACGAGCAAATTCTGGCCACTGACACCAAGAAGCTTGGCAAAGACGTGCAGGAACAAATGGAAGCCAAGAAAGCAGAAGTTAAGCAGGAAGAACCAGCGCCAACTCCAGCTCCTGAACCAACACCAACCCCAGTCCCAGATCCAGTTGCTCCGCCAACCCCGCATCCAGCGCAGCCCGCCCAGCCTCAGATGGCTGCAGCTGGCACGCAAATCTCTCCTAGAAAGCGTCCAGATGTCATGCACGGTTCCACCTACAAGATCCAAACCGCTTATGGCAACTTGTACGTGACAGTAAACGAAGATGCCCATGGTCCGTTTGAAGTCTTTTCCCAGCTTGGGAAAGCCGGCGGATTCTTTGGAGCCCAGACAGAAGCAATTTGTCGCATGATTTCACTATCACTGCGTTGTGGAATCAGTATCCGCGATGTCATCGACCAATTGAAAGGAATCCGCGGTCCAGATATGGTCTTCCATAACGGTGAAAGAATCCTCTCCTTGCCAGACGCGATTGCTAATGTCTTGGAATCTCACTTGAAGCGCGGCCAGACTGAATTGCAATTGAACTTTCCATCACCTGAACCAAAAATAGAGAAGAAGCAAGAACAGTTGGTATTCCAGACAGTCAGCCAGGAAGTACACTCTAATGGCACGGCTATGGTTTCCTCAAGGACTTCGATTGCAGATATGGGACATGCACCAGCTTGTCCGGATTGTTCATCGATGCTTGTGATGGCTGAAGGGTGTATGAAGTGTGAATCCTGCGGTTATAGTAAGTGCGGTTAGTGTTCGCGGTTGTCTGCTCGAAAACGTCCTCGGCTGTCCGGTTAAGGACAGCCTGCGGAATGTTTTCTCACAGACAAACCGCTCACATCACACATCCTGAAGGGGAGAGACGGTTCTCGCCTGAGAGCGAGTAAGGTAAAGAATATTACCCGACAATTAATAAAATATAAATTTTTATGTAATTAGAACCAATGCGAAGCGGCACGCAGCGGCGGTTAAGGATGTAAGTGAAAAAAAGTAAAAGATGGCTTAACCCAAAATTTTACAAAAAAATTTCAAAACAAATTAATCATCTCTTTCATAAAGGACTTGAGGAGATTTTATCCGTTTGTAAAGCGAGATTAGTAAATTGGTTAGTTGGTTCTATTGTTACTTTTATATTAACAGTATTTCCTTGGAGCTCGAGTATTCAAGAAGAACCTAGAGTGATTAATATAGGTTATGAAGTTGAGAAACAGGTCATTGGAGAACAGACCTGTTTTGTGATATGTGAAGACTTCAGCAATTTAAATAATTGGGAGAGGTCTGAATATTTCAATATCGTTAGTTTTCATCCCACAACCCTAAATGCACCAGTTAGTGATTATTTGTCTGGTTGGGTTATGGATTATCCTGATTTGTTTGCTCCAAATTTTGTAAGTACTTTAACAGTTGTTCCGCTAGGTTTATCACCAAATATTGTATTTAGGTGGAATGAAATTGAATATATATTAGGAGATGGCAGCTATAAACGTATATCTGTAAAGAATAAAGGCTTATACGTAGCACCTAAGGGATACGTGAGTAAACATTTTACCTTACCATCCCAAATAGAGAAGGGTTCTAATGTTGTACTTCAAATTTGGACGACACCAGTAAAAGGAAGTAATCGTTTAATTCTCCATTCTGTTATCACATATTTCAATAATTTAGGAGATGAAGAAACAATTTCAGTTCCAGAGTTTATAGTTCATTTGTCAGGCGATCCGAATAATACTTACGGGAAAATCGGTGTAGGATTGATTGACCCTTTTAAAACAAAAGAAATAACTGCGCAGTTTATAAAATTCGAGGTTAAATAATAATGAGCAAAGGACTTATAATAATTTATATCGGTGACGGTAAAGGAAAGACTTCTGCTGCTGCCGGACTTGCTGTTCGTGCCGCTGGAACTGGTTTTAAGGTCCTTTACCTCCAATTCATCAAAGGCGATTGGCCGAGTGGAGAGAGGGAAGTGCTTGCCAATCTTCCTAATGTTGAAGTGAAGCTGATGGGATTGGGGTTTGTTGGAATTTTAGGTGATCGGAAACCTTTTGAAGCACACGTGAATGCCGCAAAGAAAGCTATGGATGAAAGCATTAAGGCTTTGAAAAGCAAAAAATATGATTTGGTTGTCCTTGATGAAGCAATTTCAGCTATTGAATCTGATTTATTGAGCGTTGATGACGTATATAAAATCATGAAAGCTAAACCAAAGTCAGTACATCTTTGCTTAACAGGACACAAACGAATAAAAAAATTGATTGATGCCGCGGATTTAGTTACAGAAATGAAAATGATTAAACATCCTTACTATAAGGGCATACTTGCCCAGAGAGGAATTGATTTTTAGATTATGGAAGTTGAAATAAAGATCAAGATTGAAGATCCGAATCCGATCAAAGAAAAGATCTTAGCTGGAGGAGGGAAGAAGACGGAAGAAGGTTTCCAGCACGACGTATATTATGACGACGGCAAAGGATTTTTCAAGAGTGGAAATACACTCCGGATCAGGACCGGCACCAATAAACCGCTGCTTACCAGCAAGCAATGTCCAGTAGACCATAACGAACACGTGTTGTCCCGTCCCGAATTCCAGACAGAACTGGAAGATGCTGATGCAATGGATAAGATTTTACAAAGCATCGGCTTCAAGCCGCATGTGGTGAAAGAAAAAAAGTATGAGAATTATGAATTCGACGGAGTAATTGTGGAATTCCATAACCTGCCGTTCCTTGGAGACTTCATAGAAATCGAAGCACCGGAGGAAGAATTGAAAGAAGTTCTTCCAAAAATAGGCTTGTCAGTGGAGATGGGATTGAGTAAAGGATATGATCGGCTCTTTGATGAATACAAAAAAGAACATAACCTGGCTTCTGAGGTTCAAGACTCGTTTGATGAGGAAAAAAAATACGGCACCAGGTAAATCTGTTGCCGTTTAATGGACAGTGCGTCTTGGAGCCTCGCTACTCTTCAGGGGCCGTTCCTTTACTTCATCCACGAATGTGTTGGTCTTGTGATGCGGACGAGGACCTTCACCTTTGACCCGTCCCTTGAACAAACCCTTGATCCCAATTCCGTAGACACGGACCCAGCGGTTTTTCCGACTGAATTCCAGTTCCACCTTATCGCTTATCAAGTGCCACGCTTCCTTGTCACTGTTGTAACGACAGCTCGAGAATTGGAGCGTGGTATCCGTCTTGTGCGGTTTCGGTGGGGCAGTGCTTCGGTAATCAGTCTGGAAGCTCTTGAATTCAGTGATACCTTTGGCCGGGGCGAAATAGATGGTTTCCAGCTCGATCGATTCCCCGTACGCGTGGGCGATCTGATCTGGAAGATCGATGTAGATGTAGAAATCCAGACAGTCTATGATGAGGTACTGCCCACGTATATCCCACATCACAGGTTCAGTGTTTCCAGAGCTTCTGATTGCTGAGAGCATAAGAGTCTGATGATGATGTCGCTGGACGTCACCTAGCTGTGCTTTAAGATTGGCAGAAATACTAAACAGAGTTTCTGCCCACCCCATGATCGCTTCAGCCAGCCACGTGAGAAACATCTGACGCATACCCATATTCATTCCTCCTCCTGAGATCATATAAAGTATCACAATTTTGAAGATTAATCAATCCGGTTTCTAATAGACAAATTTTGCGAAATTTTGTACCATAACAAAGCTATGAACTACTTCAAAAGACTCGAAACAATAATAATTTTGGTCATCATTGTGGTTTTGGGGGTTGCTTACGGAGCTTTGAACAATAAAGCCCAAGCGCCGGCAACAGACACTAACACCCAAGCCGTGCAGAATGAGCAGGAAACAGACAGCCAGCAGCTTGCCCCTGCCGCATTAGTCCGATACCCGGGCCAGGACGGAAGGAACGCTATGGAATTATTGAAATCCCTGCATAGGGTGGAAACACAATCATTTGGCGACATGGGGGAATTTGTAAAATCCATTAATGGCATTGAACCGGACTCAACCCGTTTCTGGGCAATGTACGTAAACGGATCCATTTCACAGACCGGGGCAGAGCAGTATGTCACCAAATCCAGCGATACAATTGAATGGAAATTAGAGGAGATAAAATAATGGCTTACTTTTTAATTCTATTGGGCGCAGTTTTGCGAGTTGTGCCTCATCCTGGAAATTTTGCGCCGATTGCTGCCATGGCTTTGTTTGGCGGTACCTATTTAAATAAAAAATAC
>DASPNG010000081.1:0-4924 GCA_035626635.1 Binatia bacterium
TTGATTTGAATCCCTGTTCCATCTGCAGGATAGACTGCTTGGAGATCACCAGTTTGGCACCCAACAAAGATTCCAAACTTGCCGAAGTTTTTTCCAGATCCTTTTCATTATCCGCATAAACAGTAAAGTAGAGCGAGAACCGGAAATAATGTTCCGTACCCTGTTGCAGTTTGTCTCTAAGGGTTTCAATGTCACCCAACGCGGTTTCAAGCATTGGATCACGGACATTTCCTTTTTCCTCATTCATCGCCATATCTGATTCCAGCCGGCCCACCTTATTCCTCAGCTTCTTCATGATATCTTCCGTATCCATCGGGTAGATGAACATGGACATATCCATTGGGCTGTCCATGCTGATTATTGGCGAGAGCCAGTTCACTGAAATATACCTTGGATATGAAAGCACAAAGAAAGTACGGGCGTACTTGCCTGAAATTTCAACGGAATTCTGGTTTATTTTGAGCGCAGACGGCGCAATCAAATCACGGAGCGTATTCAGGCCGCTCTTATACTCTTTTTCCGCCTCCAGCAGCTGCTTTTGAATTTGCAGCCTGGAATCGTTATTGTTTTTGGTTGTAAATAATCCCATTTATTTTAATTCCTCCGACTCATCATCTCTGACAAGTTCCAGCTCTTCCACGCTCTTGATTCGGATCGGCGATGCAGTGTTCAGGTTATAACTGTTATACAGCAGCTCTACCAGTTCCTCAGTGTTCAATACAATAGTGCGTAAACCCATACCAGTCAGTTCGCCTGTCACCTGGTCCACCCGCTGGTAAAGCTTATCCCGGTTTTTTTCAAAATCTTCTTTCTTGAGTTTGATGTCTCCGGCAGGATTAAACATTGAACCAAAGCGGCTCAAGAAAGTGGTTTTCATCACTTCTGCGGAAAAAGGAACGATTACGTAAAAAGTTTTGCTCATGATGCTGGCAAATTCCACGAGCTTTGCCACGTACTCGATATATTCCTGGGTCTGCAGCCTTAACAGTTCATTTTTTTGGTTTTGCATGATGCCGCGCATTTTTTCCAGATAAGAGTTGATGTCCAGTTTTCTGGATTGCATGAGGATCTGGATTGGAAAATCAAGGGAGTTTAAGAGAGATTGATAGGAACTGATTATAGCGTTCTGCTCTTCCGTGCTCTTCAGGGAGAAGTTAGTTGCGGAAACCACAATGACAGCCCGCAACGATCCGTCTTTTAGGATGATTGTGCCCTGCTTTATTTCCGCAACATCTAAAAATGCCTGGGTTGAAGCAGTGGGTTTGCTGCCAGCAAGCTGGCCAGATTGCATGTCTCTTTTTGCCATTGTTTATTTCTGAAAAAATGAACTTGGATCAAATTTCTGCGGTGTTTCCATTTCAGTTTTTGTCTGCACCTGTCTTTTTGGAGCCGGGTTTGGGGTACGGACTGATTTGCTCAAAGCAGATTTTTTTGGAGGCGATTTCTTTTTGCTAAAATCAACCATTAAATCAAGCTTCTTGGAAGTAGACTCAATAATATCCTTTCGGGTTTTATTGACCATATCCTTTAAGCTGAGCTTTGGCATTGTGGCCGCCTGTATAATCCGCTCTTCATTCTTGCTCAGCAGCTCTTTCTCCTGTTCAGTTTTCTTATCAAGCATGTATGCAAGTTTCTTCAACCTGCTCTCAGCCGGTTCCAGGTCCTCGGCAGTCAATGTTTTTGATTTCTCATCCAAATCTGAACGCGAAAGAGTGATAGTGCTTACTTCCCGCCTGAAAATCATGACTTTATTGGAAGCAACAAAGGAAATAAATGGCATCAGGTAAGCAAACATCGGCCGTCCATTATACCTTCCCAGAGCTGAAATAACACCCAGAAAGCCTATAGGCAATGCGATAATAAAAAATATCAGGCTTGGGCCAAACAGGGACCAGAAAAACAAGACTATCCCTCCGGCTCCAAGCAAAATCAAAAATTGCTTTAAAGTCAGCGGACCAATTAATTTGTCCTCTATGTCTGTAAATTGAGGTACGGCAAATTGCATATTTTTGTGTCTGTTTCTTTGATCTTTGACTTATCTTTGCGCTTAAATTATACCATAAATTATTCCAAAGCGCCAAAAAATCAATTCACAAATTTATTCAACCAGTCCTGCCAACCTTTCCCTGTTTCGGATTCGTATTCCGCCCAAAAACCCTGAGGGGAAACGATTTTCACTCCCCCATATTCGGCTATTTTCAATAAGTGCCAGTCAGACGTTATCAAATAATCCACACCAGCGGCAACAGCAGAAGCCAGGATCTTGTTATCTTCCGGATCTTCCACTACATGAATCCTCTGTCCTTCCACCTGCTTAACGGTATCAAAATAATTCAGCAGCTTTTCCAAATACTGCTGGTCAGTAATTTTTTTTGAGGCAATTAAAATATTTTCCCCCAGTGTTTGGGGATTGGCGTATGCCTCAATGCTTCCTTTTAGGACTTCCTCAACAATGCGGTTGCCGTAATTATTGTCATCAGAAGAGGCGTTGATTAACGTATTCGTATCGATAACTATTTTCATAATACAGCTAATTTTATCCTGAAAACACAACCAAATCAAGTCTTATTAAAAATATCCTGAACCCGCACAACAGGTCAGGATATTCGACTCTATGTATTACAGCCCGGCCATTGTTTCCAAATCTTTTTTGAAATCTGCGATCGCCTCAAACTCTTCCTGGGAAAGTGAATCCTGTTCGGCAGATTCCAACTCATCCTTGATTTCTTCCAGGGCAAACTTGTGCCCGCTGTAATTTCTTTCGATCAGCAGGGCGCCGGCTTTAAGATAAATTTGGAATAACGGCGATTTTTCAAATGTCGGGATAATATTTACCGGAAGCAGATCTTTTTCACGGGCCAATTGGGCAATTTTGTTTTTTATGTATGCCAATTGTTGGACTAATGGCCCCTGACGAAGATGAGCAGGTTCTATTCTCTTTAAGTCATCAATGCTCCTGATGCTCTTCAATTCATTCAGGCCGAGTCTTGGAAATTTGTTCCGGGTGCTTTGAATTGTTTTTGGTCGGTTAAAAAGAGGTTTTTCCGGTTCAGGTGCAGGAAGTTTAATTTCTACGTGGGGAGGGGTAAGTTCCGCGGTATGCAATTCCCTGTCTAGCTCTTTGCTGAACTCGGAAGGAGAAGGCATTGTTACATTGCTTTTTGGCGTTTGAGGCTCAGGTGACTGCGGCAGAGGGTTAGGAACCTGACTAGTCTCTAAAATAGCTTTCAGTGAATTTAGACTTGCCCCATGCGGTTCGTTAGGAAGCAGGTCAGATGCGGTTTTTGCATCCTGAATAATCAGAATACCTTCTTTCTTCCATGCTTTCACTTCATCTACTAACACATTATAAAGAGTCTGGACCTGCTTTTCTGTCATGTTAGGAAGCAGCTCCAGCCAATTTTTTTTATCATCTGCCTTGAGTATTACGGAATAATCAAGGAGTTTTTTGGTTTTCTCGGTAAGAGTCATTGCTATTACTTGACCATGTTTTTCTTCAAATCATCTAATTTTTCAACGTGCGATTCGCTGGCCACTTTACTTACTTTTGTTTGGAAACCGGCTAGGTTTCTCTGTACCAGACTTTGAAGTTTTATCTGTGTGGGTTCAGATAATTTCACCCAAAGTGCTGGTCGGATTAATAATTCCCCTACCATTTTTTCTGCAGGCAGGTTCTGGTAATATGCATAGTGTTTTCTCAGGTTCGAGAAAAATTCTATAAATTTAGGGTCTGCTATAACTTCTTTTTCTAAAAGATTATACTCAGTATCTACTGTCTTCAAATATTCAACAAAAGATGGCGGTAATTCTGGTAGTTCCTGTTTTGGTAATTCCTGATGCTGGGCAAATTGTGGAGTGGATTTTGGCACAAAATCTCCTCTTACGACAGTCAGTTTTTTACCCAAAGCTTCTTCCAGCATATCCTTCAATTCAGTAAAAACTCCTCTCTGCAATAGTATGACTCTATATTTATTCATCGCAGCATTCACTTTGTCTATTTCCGGGCTCGGAACACTGTCAGCTTGCAAAGCGCTGATTAGTTGATCGGATTCTTCTTTAGTCATGAATCCGTCTCCATCATACCCCAAAACATTCTGCAATCTAATGCCCATGATCACTCTCTGACCGCTCGGGCTGATGATTGTCTCCTGAGTATCTGTTCTTTCTCCTTCACCTTCGTAAGCCAACAATTTTGCCTTAATAACCTGAAATTCCGAAGGACTATAGATTTTACCCTCAACGGCAGCTTTTTGCAACTCGTCCTCCAGATCCTCTTCATTTACTCTGGAAGATACATACCCTTTAGTTGCTTCCAGCTTTTGCTCTTCTTGTTTTAACTGGCTTACTTGCTCAGGCTTAAAAAAATCAGCCTCAACCGGATGTTGAAAAGATTCCAAATATTCTACTGGTATCTGGTCAATAGCCATTATGATTTCTTATCTTTATTTAATGCATCACCGGCCAATGCCTTTCTTCTTTCCTGTCTCTCAGAACCTGAACCTTCTTTTTCCAAAGACGGATCAGATGATGGTTGAACTTTTGTTTCTGTTTTGGTTTCCGATGTTGTTGTACCATCTTTTTTAATCTTCACATTTACATACATGTTCTTTATTTTTGTCTCAGCATTAGCATCAGGTTTTTTAGCATCGCCCTTATAGACGACCGTAACATTCTTCTTTACATCAAAGTCATCAGGCATCTCACCACGGCCTCCACCCTTCCTATATGCATATTCATTTATTGCGTCTACCACCTGGTGGTATTCTTCCTGATTAGCCTCATCCATTTTCAACAGCCCTTGATGGTAAGCATAGACCAATGCATCTTTTGAGCCCTTCTTTCCATGCTCAAGAATATTATCCACTTTAGCCATATTCAAACCTGAGCTGTCACCCACTTTTTTGTTTGACAGTGTAAGTATGTC
>DASPNG010000082.1:0-2216 GCA_035626635.1 Binatia bacterium
CATTAAAACGGCGGGAAGGTTTGATTTTTGGTCCAATGTGTCTAGCCATTATACTCTCCTTGCTTTCTTAGGTCTGACGCCACCGTGTGGGATTGGAGTTCGATCCTTAATGGATAAAATAGTGAAACCGCTGCCTTGCAAAGCACGCACTGCTGATTCTCGTCCGGTACCAATGCCTTTTACAAATACATCAACTTCAGTCATACCAGTGTCTTTGATGCGGGCAATTGTCTCTTCCATGGTTCTCTGTGCTGCATATGGAGTGGACTTCTTGGAACCCTTAAAACCGGTTCTGCCGGATGAGCCCCACCCAATTACATTGCCGTTCATATCTGTTGCGGTGATGATGGTGTTGTTGTAAGTGGATTGGACATAGATCCGGCCGCGGGCAACTTTGATCTTTGACTTCTTGCGCTTGCCAGCAGGTGCTGGAGCAGTTGAAGCCGGAGCTGCGGCTACAGTGGTTTCTAATTCAGTTGTTGGAGTGTTGTCTGCCATATAGTTAGATTATGTCTTTTCTGCTGCCTTAGCTCGGCCGGAACCTGCGGTCTTTCTTACGTTACCACGACGGGTTCGGGAGTTGGTCTTAGTTCTTTGGCCACGGACTGGGAGACCTTTGATATGCCTCAATCCCTGGTAGCTGCCGATTTCTTTCTTCATTTTGATGTTGGTAGCGATCTGCTGTCGCAAACCACCTTCAACAACAAAGTTCTTCTCAATATATTCCCTGATCTTTGCAACTTCTGCCTCAGACAATTCTGATGTTCGCTTGTTTGGGTCAACTTTGGTTGCTTCCAAAATCTTCTTGGACATAGGCAAACCTACACCATAGATGTATGGCAAAGCTGCTTCGATTCTCTTGGTTTGTGGCAGGCTCACACCTGCGATACGTACTAATGCCATGATTATCCTTGTCTCTGCTTGTGCTTAGGGTTTTCGCAGATAATAAAAATACGGCCGCGTCTCTTCACGACTTTGCACTTCTTGCAGATTGGTTTAACGGATGCTCTTACTTTCATGATTTACCTTAATCTCCTGATTACGCGACCACGGGTTAAGTCATAAGGGGTCACTTCCACGATGACTTTGTCACCAGGAAGGATTCTGATCTTGTTTACGCGCATTTTTCCTGCCAAATGAGCCAGGATTGTTTGTCCTGATTCGATTTGGACACGAAAAACAGCACTAGGCAACGTCTCAATGACGACGCCTTCAAGCTCGATAGTATTCTTTTGTGGAATAGACTTCCCTAAGTCTTGCGAAGCAGTAGAAATTGGATTGAATATAAATTCTCTTATTTTGACCCTCACACCGGTTAGGATGTGTTAGATAGCAGGGTCAGTCCCAACGTCACACCCATTTGATCTGGATGTGGGGGTGAAATGCTTAAAGATATTAACAAAGATCATGTTTTATGTCAAATCTGCACGGGCTACTACAAAACTTGACATACTAGGGAAAACATTCCATAGTATGCATATCCAAGGAGGACTGGATGACTGAACAAATTATCCAGCTGCTGAGAGAAAAAGGGCCAATGAAAGCCTCTGAAATCATCAACGAACTGTTGAACAGAAAGGCTGGGGACGAGTACGACATCAGGGAAGGAATCTGGTCTTTATGGAGATCAGACCGTGTCGTAGTGAGTCCAGACCGCTACCTCAACTTGGCAAACTAAAACCGCCCCTTCCGGAGCGGATTTTTTTATTGCGATTGGACTGTTTTGATATATATCTTACCGTTGAAACGCGGTGCTTTATTTACAAAGAATGGTGAGAACTCCACATCTACCCTATCGATTTCCGGTTTTGTCATAAGAATCTCTTTAATCTCCACTGCGTTTTTTCCGGACAAGATCTTTGAAAGATTGGTATTCTCCACTTTATACGCTGCGATAGTTTCAAAGTGCACAGCCAAAACCCCAGTCCCCTTATCTACATCAACTGTTTTGAAGCTAGTTTGCAGGTCCTGCTTTCCATCCTGAAGCAAATATTTGTCTTCGGAAAGAACGGAATTGATTTTTTCCAGGACCAAAGTTTTTACATCCTGCTCGTTAAAGGATAATCCGGTCAGCCTGGCAATGATGGTCATGTCAAAATTTTCAGCTGCATCGCCGACATTTTTATTAGCGGTCTTTGCCAGCACTTCACTTTTTACTGCATTCGTCAGGATTTTAACGCTTGGATTATTTGTATCAGCAGTGATTTCCTGTTCAG
>DASPNG010000083.1:0-3231 GCA_035626635.1 Binatia bacterium
ACCAAGATAAACGTATGCGATTTATTTATACTAAAGCGTTCAGACGGGGATTTGCCGTCTTCTTGCTGGTGGCGGTATTGGTGATTGCCGACGCACTGGGTTATATGTCAATGCTGAAATCGTTATTTCACCAGGGATTTGGTGGAACTTCAAAGGCTCTGGCCTCTGTGATGGGGAACACAAAGGATGCGTTTGTTGTCTTGGGGACTATTAGCAGCCTTGCCCGGGAGAATGCCGAGTTGAATCAGCGGATTGATGAATTGGCTTTTGAAAATGCCCGCCTCCAATCTGCAAAAAACGAAAACATTACGCTTCGCCGAGCATTGAATTTTAGGGAGCAGGTTGAATACGACACCATTCCTGCTGAGGTGGAAACCATGGACCCGACCGGTTTTAGCCAAACAGTCATTATCGATAAGGGTGAGGCAGACGGGGTTATGCTCGGGCAATCAGTAATTGTCCCGCCTGGATTATTGGTTGGGAGAATCACCAAAACTTACCGCAACACTTCAGAGATTACTTTGATTACTGATCCGACTATCACTATAAACGGGGAAGTTTCTGATTCAGGCGCCCATGGTCTGGTGAAAGGGGAACATGGCACTTCTTTGATTTTAGATTTGGTCACCCAGAATGAAGTCATTAAATCCGGCGACAAAATTATCACGTCAGGTCTTTCAGGGGATTTTCCCAGAGGCCTGGTGATTGGTGAAATAAGCGCCATAAAAACTTCTTCGTCTGAATTATTCCAGCAGGCTTTTGTGGCCCCTATCGCAGATCTGAAAAATTTGAAACTGGTACTGGTAATAAGATGAAGTGGCTTGTTCCAATCATTATCATAACTTTGCTGTTCGTTCTGCAGCTGGCCATATCTGACATGAATCTTTGGCTTGGTGTACCTAATCTGCTGCTTTGCTATGTTTCCGTCATGCTCTTATACCGTGGATTGAACGAAGTCCTGTTAATAAGTATTTTTGCCGGTATTCTGTTGGACTATTTTTCCGGATTGCCTGATGGGGTAATGGTACTGAGTATGCTGGCTGCAACTGCTGCAGCATATTACCTGGGCAATATGGTTTCCGCGCAAAAGCTTAGCAATTTTTTAATTTTGTTCTATATTTTATTTAGTACCATGGGTTTCTTCCTGTTCGTTCTGATCGCTACTGAAGTTCTGGCCGTATTCGGGCTTGTCAGCAGGATGGATTGGGACGGTTTGCTGACCAGGAAACTTGGGGCAGATGTTATATTCAACCTGATATTCCTCTACCCGATATTCTGGTTATATGAAACACAAATTATTGTTCTAAGAAAGTTTAACAAGAATGAATCCTTTTGAAGTAAAAACAAATTTCAATACCCGGAATTTCCGTTCAAAAAAAGAATTGGGATTTGAAGAAACCCTTTTTGACTCTCAACTCGATGAGCCGGAAAAAGTTGAGCATGAGCGTGAATCCATCAACTACAGGATGCTGGCCGCGGTATTAAGCATCTGTTTTATGGCCTTGTTCGGCAGGATTTATTACCTGCAGGCAATGAAAGGTGAGGATTATCGGGTCATCGCTGAAGGGAATAAGCTTCGTAATCAATATATTTTGGCGCCGAGAGGATTAATCACGGATAAATACGGAAAAACAATTGCAGGGAATATTCCGGCTTTTGAGCTTGTGGCGATCCCAAATGAACTGCCCGAGAACGAAGGCGATTTGAACTACAAACTGACCGGTATTGCCGAAGTGACAGGACAAAATTTTGATGAGCTGAAAGAGACTGTAAAGAAACTGGACCGCAAGTCCCCGCATCCTACTACTCTGGTGCAAAATCTGGAAAAGGATGCAGCCTTAATTTTGATCGGCAAGAAAGATGAATATAAAGGCTTTGCCGTGCAAAATATTCCGATACGTGATTATAAGGATGCGAATATTTTTGCACACGTGACAGGTTATACGGGAAAAATCACCGCTGATGAATTGAAGCAGGCTCCAGGGCAATATCTCCTGAATGATTATATTGGCAAGACTGGATTGGAGTTACAATACGAATCAAGCTTAAAAGGTGTTCCAGGCAGCAATCAGACTGAAATCAATGCCCAGGGTGATTTCAGTAAAGCCCTACCTGCTGTTCCAGCTGTTCCTGGAAACAACCTTAAATTGAATGTTGACTATGATCTGCAGAAAGTCATTTACGATTCCACAATGCAGATGATGGCTAAAACCGGTTCAAAAAAAGGGGCGGTAGTTGCCACCAACCCCCAGACTGGGCAGGTCCTGGCAATGATTTCTTTTCCTGGGTATGACGGAAACATGTTTGCACGTGGCATAAAGTCTGAGGAGTATTCCAGCGTATTGAACAACCCGAACACGCCTTTGTTGAATCGTGTTGTTTCTGGAACTTATCCGCCTGGCTCTACACTCAAACCGCTTATTGCCATTGGTGCGCTGACAGAAGGAATAGTCACCCCTCAAACCAAAATTTTGGATGACGGCGTGATCAGGATTGGAAGTTACACATATTATGGTTACCGCAGGGAAGGGTTGGGGATTATGGATGTTTATTCTGCTATCGCCAGATCATCTGACATATATTTCTACACAATAGGCGGGGGGAATGCCAAGACTTCCATCAAAGAAGGAATGGGTCCGGACAACTTAGCTAAATGGTACAGTAGTTTTGGTCTGGGCACAGTCTCAGGGATTGATTTGCCAAATGAAAAATCAGGATTGGTTCCGGATCCGGCATGGAAGCTGAGAGTGAAAAAAGAACCATGGTATTTGGGGAACACCTACCATTATTCCATTGGCCAGGGTGATTTACTGGCCACACCTTTGCAGATAAACAATGTCACTGCGACTATTGCCAATGGCGGGAAAATCATGCAGCCGTACTTAGTGGATGAAATTACAGATAACCAGGGTAAGGTAGTTCAGAAAAATCAGCCGAAAGTATTGAAAGAGAATTTTCTTGATCCGGAAAACGTGCGAATTGCCCAGGAAGGCATGAGGCAGACTATTACTTTAGGTTCCGGACGCCTTCTTGCAACTCTGCCAATTGAAATTGCCGGAAAAACCGGTACTGCACAGTTTGATGCCAGGGATTTGTCCCTGACTCATGCCTGGTTTACCTCCTACGCCCCGGTTAATAATCCCCAGATTGCGTTAACTGTCCTTGTGGAGAGCGGTGGTGAAGGAAGTTCTGTTGCCGTACCGATTGCCAAGGACGTATATACATGGTGGG
>DASPNG010000084.1:0-5418 GCA_035626635.1 Binatia bacterium
TGGTGTCCTACCGTGGAGAACATGGCGAGTACAAATCGCATAAAGCAGGTTTCATTGATCCTGGCTTCGGATACGGTGAAAACGGAGAGGCGGAGGCAGCCTCGGTTGTATGTGAGATCACCAATGTGGCTGGCGTGCGGATCATGCTAAAGGATGGTCAGCCCATTGCTACTTGCGTGTACGAATATATGCGCGAGGTGCCGATGGCCGCCTATGGTGCTACCACCGGGGTTGGTAAACTTTCCAACTACCAAGGACAGCAAGGTGTGAAGTTGGCCAAATTCTTCCGTCCGTGGAACGAAAAAAGCCAGCTTGTCACCAGCTGACTTCTTAATCTGCTTCAGCAATTTTGGAGCAGATTTTTTATTTTCCAATGGTTTCCAATATTTTAAGAAAAGCGCCTAATTCCTTTTCAGTATTCTGCTTTCCCAGACTCACTCTAACAGTCGCCGACGGCTCTTTATACCCTTTGTTAAGCGATAAAATGACATGTGAGGGCTCAGATGAGCCACTCACGCATGCAGAGCCAGTTGAGACGGCAAACCCCGCCAAATCGAATTTAGCAATTGCTGTTTCCTGGTCCATACCCTTGATTGTGAAGTTTATATTATCCGGACTGCGGTCTTCGCCCATTGGTCCGTTGATTTCAATGTTCTTGAGCTTAGAAATAGCTTTTAAGTACTTCTCTGCTAGCTTATTCATTTTTTTAGCGATCTTTTGTTTGGCTTCAAAATCTTTCAGTGTTTTAATAGCTTCGGCAAAGCCAATAATTCCAGCAGTGTTTTGAGTCCCAGGTCTCATTCCATATTCCTGTGATCCACCTTCCATCAGGCGAGCCAGCTTTGTGCCAGTTTTAACATACAGTGCGCCTACACCTTTTGGTCCGTTGATCTTGTGCGCAGACAAAGTCATCAAATCAACACCAAGCTTTTCAACATGGCAATTGTAATATTTTAATGCCTGCACTGCATCTGTATGGAAATAAATTTTCATGGACAACTTGGCATTTGTCTCTTCGATGTGTTTGCCAATTTGTCTGACCGGCAACACTGTCCCGATCTCGTTAGAGACAAAAATTACGGAAACCAATACAGTATTATCTTTAATCGCGCGGATTACGTCCTCCGCAGAAATTATCCCGTCCCGATTCGGTTTCACATAAGTGGCTTCAATAATCCCCTGCTTTTCCATTTCCTTCACCACGTTATAAACGGACTGGTGCTCAAGTGTAGTGGTTACGACGTGGGGTTTTTCATTCATTTTTGCCAAAGCAAAAGAAATCACACCTTTTATGGCTAAGTTGTTTGCTTCCGTAGCGCCGGAGGTAAATATTATTTCTTGCGGTTTAGCAAAAATAGCTTCCGCAACTTCTGCCCGGGCGAAATCAATTTTGGCGCGGGCTTGCTGTCCTTCATAATGAATTGAATTGGGATTGCCAAAAAAACTGGCTTCAAATTCAGCCATTGCTTTTGCCACTTTCTTATCCAGCGGCGTGGTTGCCGCATTATCAAAATATATTCGTTTTTTCTTCATAGATTAATTTAGGGATTTCCTGAAGCCTGCAGCCTGGGCTTCTGCTTCCGTTTTGAAGCAGGCTTCTGGTGTGGTTCTATTATAAAACGAACCGCCGGGTAAATGATAGACCTTATTTCTTCCGCTGATATTTCCTTTTATTTCTCCGGCCTTACAACTTCCGGTTTGGACCGGCTCCGGGGTAGTGCTATTATCTACAATTTCTAATTGCTTTTCAGCATCTGTAGGAGTATTATTTAGAGGTGCAAAAGCTTCTTCAACCCTGATTTCAGGTGGTATATATGAAGAGGCGTTAATTCGACCCAATTGAAACGATAACCCAGCCACCAAAGCATATCCAAGAACCAAAACGATTATCTGCTGGCGGGTTTTTAAGAAGTTTTTTATTTCCATAAATTATGTATTACGCGTTTATTTTAGGGAGGGTTT
The DNA here is from genome assembly GCA_035626635.1 of Binatia bacterium. GTDB lineage: Bacteria > Patescibacteriota > Doudnabacteria > UBA920 > O2-02-FULL-48-8 > DASPNG01. The sequence goes on from DASPNG010000084.1 coordinate 1,963, forward strand.
ATACGTTATCTTTGGCAGAACTGATTGAAGTCTTGAACAGTTTGGGAATTACTTACCGAATTGTCGTAACATCACCGGAAGTTTTTGTGATTGAGACAGAACAGACCATTGATGCCGAAAAACTGCAGGGACGGGTTGGGGGCGTGATCAAAATCGTAAAGATTTTTGATAATTTCCAGAAAAAAGGAAAAGAGTACCCTTCACAGGTACTAGAGAACTATTTTACATACAAAAGAATCAAAAGCCAATACTTCACCGAATATTCCGGAAAAAAACAATTCGGTCTTTCAGTATATTCTTTAGACCCGGCTGTCCGTTTCCGTGAAGAGAACCAACGCTTGGCCTTTATGGTGAAAAAAATTTTGCAGGAACAAGCTGTTAGCGTACGGGCAGTCTTGCCTCAATTCCCTGCGCAATCTTTATCCTCTGTTTTGGTGGGTGAAAACCAATTGCTGCAGAAGGGCGCGGAAATTGTGGTTATTTCCGGCACACAGAGGTTATTTGTTGGTAAAACTTTAACTGTTCAGAATTACGAGGATTACGGCAGGCGTGATTACCAACGTCCAGCACGTGACGAACGTGTGGGGATGATCCCGCCAAAGGTTGCGCAAAGCATGATCAATCTTGCCGGGCCATTAAAGCCGCTTGATTATATCCTTGACCCTTTCTGTGGCTCAGGGACTATTTTGCAGGAAGCAACCTTCATGGGTTTTCGGGCGATTGGGTCAGATGTTGAACAGAAAATGATTGAGAACGCCGAAAAGAATTTGGAATGGTTCAGGAACCGTTACCATGTGGCGCCAAACAGGTATAAGCTATTTAAGTCCGATGCGGCAGAAATTTCCATCCAACTCCCAAGTTACAAAGTTTCTGCAATTGTAAGCGAGGGAACTTTGGGTCCAATTTATGGCACTTTGCCAAAAAAACCTGAAATGGCCACCAACTTTAAGAACCTAGGTAAACTCTACGACCAGGTGTTTAAGGAATTTAATAAGTTCCTAACGGATGGTGCTAGAGTGGTCATGTGCTTCCCTGCCTATAAAACCGGTCAAAATACCTATGAATATATGCCTAATCTTGACTTTGCCACTGAAAATGGGTATACTATTCAAGCCCCAATACCTCAAGAATTAAAGCAAAAATACAAGTTTTTGAGGGTCACTGACCGGAATTCGATTGTTTATGACAGAAAAGACCAGGTGGTGGCACGGGAAATCGTAATATTTACTAAAGGTTTAATAGCGGACGCCCCTGTCGAAGCGCCGCAGCAAGAAGAAGTAGTTGAAGAGACGTAATAGCAAGCCTTAACTGGCTGAAGACGTTAATTCAAGGATTTATAGTCTAAAATGGCACATAAGAAAGCCGGTGGCTCCACAGCGTTAGGCCGAGACTCGCAATCTAAGCGATTAGGCGTTAAGCTCTTCGGCGGCCAAGCAGCAAAAGTCGGTAACATTATCATCCGCCAACGCGGAACAAAATGGCATCCTGGAAAGAACGTCCGCATCGGCAGCGATGACACCCTCTATGCTGTTGCAACTGGCGTTGTGAAATTCACCCAGAAAAAAGTCCGTGGTTTTGACGGACAACTCCATCTCAGAAAGTTCGTCCACATAGTGGATGCACCTGAAAAGAAATAAGATCAAAGATTAAAAAGCCGCGTTAAGCGGCTTTTTAATTTCGTTTATTTATGCTAGAATCCTCCGGTGAGAGGAGGATGAGTGCAAAAACCCGAAGCAATCTGGAAACTTAGTGCTGCGCAGGCTGAGCAGATCGCCAGAACACCTGGAGAGCTCAGGAAGCTCCCACGTGAATGCCGCCTGATCAACAACGCTATGCTGGTTCGCAAAGGATCCCGCTATGAAGTGCATGGTACCCGCCAGCAAGTGTCTGATACCAAACGACGTGTGAAGCTGGGTCAGGTTGGGATGCTGCTATACCAGAATCCAAAAATGGAGCATGCCCAAATCGGTGACCCAAGGTTCAATCCCGTGAACCAGCAAGTGACGATCTATCACACACCACCGGATCCGCACCACAAATACACCAGCTTTCGATAATCCCTACCCTCGGTTCGGATTATTTTTTTATGCTCGCTTTTATAAATTCCTTGAACAGTGGCGCTGGATCAAGAGGACTAGATTTGTATTCCGGATGGAATTGTGTACCAACAAAGAATGGATGGTCTTTCAGTTCAATCACCTCAACCAATAATCCATCAGGGGAAGTGCCGGAAAAGACAAAGCCTTTCGCTTCATACTGTTTACGGTATTTGTTATTAAATTCATAACGATGACGGTGACGTTCTATTATCCTGTTGAATCCGTATGCCTGAGCAGCCCTTGTTCCGTTTTTCAGGATGCATTTCCAGCCGCCTAGGCGCATTGTGCCGCCATATTCATTCTTTAAAAGTTTCTTTTCCTGTTCCGGCATGATATGGATTACAGGAAATTTTGTATTCGGATCAACTTCTGTAGTGTTTGCCCCTTTCAATTTCAGAACGTTCCTGGCAAATTCTATCGTTGCCATCTGCATACCATAACAAAGGCCAAGATAAGGGACTTTTTTCGTTCTGGCATAAGTAATTGCTTGGATCATGCCTTCAATTCCCCGTTTGCCAAAACCAGGTGTGATCACTACTCCGTTCATTCCATGCAGAATTCCAGTCCCCTCTTTTTCGATCCTTTCAGAATCAATCCAATGCAGCTTGGGTTTGACTTTGTTGGCCCATGCTCCATGCTTAAGCGCTTCGATTATAGAGATATATACGTCGGAAAGATTGTAATTGCCAGTGCCAAAATATTTTCCGACTACTGCGATATTAACTTCCTTTGAAACAGTTTTGATTGTCCTTACCAATTTCTTCCATTGGTCCAGGTTATTTTTCCCTTCTCTCATCCCGAATTTGGCCAGAATTTTTTCGCCAATTTTTTGCGATTGCATCACAAGAGGCACTTCGTAAATAGAGTTCATATCAGGATTAGAAATGACATCCTCTTTTTTGACATTGCAAAAAAGTGCAATACGTTCTTTTCTGCGATCATCCACCGGATGTTCGGCTCGAGCAACGATAAAGTCCGGTTCGATACCCATGGAATTGAGTATCCTGACTGATTGTTGTACAGGTTTTGACTTCATTTCACCTAAATTACCAGGAATAGGAAGATATGCCACATGGATTTGCATAACATCTCCTGGCGCCCGCAGTTTCATGATACGCGAAGCTTCAAAGAAAATTGAGTTCTGATATTCGCCAACGGTACCGCCAAGCTCAACAATCACAAAGTCTGCCTTTTTTCCGGCAACTCTGATCCTTCTGATAATTTCATCTGTTACATGTGGGATCGCTTCAACGTCCTCACCATCATATTCAAAAGCACGTTCTTTTCTCAGCACCTCTGCATATACCTGACCAGTGGTCATGTAGTTGTTGCGAGTCAAATTTTCGCTGATAAACCG
>DASPNG010000085.1:0-7140 GCA_035626635.1 Binatia bacterium
CTGTGGCTTCTTCAATTTTTGCCGGATGGATTCTTCCGTCTTGGATCAATTTTTCCAAAGCAAGCTTGGCAATGTGGCGGCGGACAGAATTGAAACCGGAGATAACAACTACATCCGGTGTATCGTCAACAATCACTTCCACTCCAAGCATCTGTTCAAAGGTCCGGATGTTCCTTCCCTCTTTTCCGATAATCCTTCCTTTCATTTCTTCGCTAGGCAGCTGCACTGCAACAGTAGTCTGTTCAGAGGTAACCTCTGAAGCGCAGCGTTGGATGGCCAGGGAAACAATTTCTCTGGCTTTCTTGTCTGCTTCATCGCGGGCCTGGGAGATAAGTTTACGGGTCAGTTGCGCCAATTCGTCCTTCATCCCCTTTTCAGTGGATTCAAGCAGCACGCGCTTGGCGTCTTCAGTGCTCAAGTTGCTGATCTTTTGCAATTGCTCCAATTGCTTCTGTTTTACTTCGCGCATTTCTTCCAGTGTCTTGGCCACTTCTGACTGTTTTTTTGCAATATCTTCCTTTGACTTATCCAGTTCAGCAATTTTTCTGTCCAAGTCCGCTTCACGGCGGCTCATTCGCTCTTCAGATTTCAGAATCTGAGTGCGAAAATCCTGTTCGGATTTCTTGGCCTGTTCAGTGATTTCCAAAGCCTTGGTTTTGGCTTCTATTAAAATCTCTTTTTCTTTTGCCTTAGCATCTTCTAAGGCACGGGCTACTTTAGCTTCAATCGAGTTTACCTTGCTTGCGATCTGGACTTTTCTGACATAGTACCCAACCAGCAAGCCTGCAGCCAAAGCAACCGGGACTAACCATGGAGGCATGACAAACCTTTCCAATCACGGGTTGGCATCTAATATCTATTAGGAAGTTAAGCGAATCCAGAATAGCGGCCGTAACTTATCTAGCTTCCTGTTTGTCGTGGTTTATCAAGGTTTAGAAAACACTCAAAAATCCCGCTCCTGGCGGGTTTATATATGATTTATTGATAATTTGAGACAAAGGGTTGTAGATCATTAGCCTGATAGATGCGTTCTACCGTGAGTTCTTTAAGTTATGATTACAAGTATTTAGTACATTTAACCCTTGCGGGTTATTTACAATATAACATAAGCCGGGTTCCTGTCAAACCTCGGGTTTGGGCATAAAAAAACGAGTATAGTTGGGAGTTATACTCGGTTACTACCTCAGGATTCTGGGGAGCACAGGCTCCAGCCGCACGTTTTTTCCCATATGCTGGCTCTGCGCGATTGACCTGCTGATCATGGCCGCTTCGATCAGGCTGGCCGCTTTGATACGGACAGGAGCCTGAAGGTTTGCTTCGGGATCGGTGAGCAGTTGCGCTCCGTTCTCAGAGTCTCGCTCGGGATAGATTAAGTAATCCTGCATTTATCCTCCTGCCACAAAAGTATCCCTTATATTGCTTCTTTAGTCAAAAAAGTCATTGACGCAAGCAATCAATTGACCCTATAGTAAGTACATAGAAAATTCAACAAGGAGCCTTATGAAACACGAATTACCAAAACTTCCATATGTCTACGATGCTCTGGAACCGTACATAGACGCAAAAACAATGGAATTACATCACACCAAACACCACCAGGCTTACATAGATAAACTGAATGCCGCTTTGGAAAAGTATCCTGAACTGCAAGGTAGGCCATTAGATGAACTTTTGTCCGACTTGCAGAATCTGAAGGTTGAGGATGCTGACCGGACCGCAATCAGAAACCATGGAGGTGGCCACTTCAACCACTCATTCTTTTGGAAATTATTGGATCCTTCAAACCAAAAAGACGAGTTGTTGGTTAAGGAAATTACTTCCACCTTTGGTTCTGTAGACGAATTTAAAAAACAATTTACTGACTCTGCTACCAAACTCTTTGGTTCTGGTTGGACTTGGCTTGTCAGGGACGGACAAACTTCCAAGCTGGAAATTAAAAATTTACCGATGCAAGATGCGCCTATCATGCTTGGCCTGCAGCCGCTGATTGGTTTGGATGTTTGGGAACATGCCTATTATCTGAAATATCAAAACCGCCGGCCGGAGTATATTGAAAATTGGTGGAAGACAGTTAAATCGATTGAATAAAAAATCGGCCCTTGATGGGACGATTATCTGGGATCGTAGTCTACTTCATTCCGATCTGTTATCTGCGCCACAATCACATCAAATCCTCTCTTGAGTAACTCACTTTCCTTTCGTTTTGCGTCCTCCTCGCCATTGGCAGAAATTGCAAACGACCAATTACCTTCGAACTGGCCGTTCCTGGTGATCAAGATGTGAGTAGCATCCATTGGAATAAGCACCGCTTCCTCCTTTGATGAAACAAAGCCCGCACACATGTGCGGGTTATTTTGTATCTCTGACTTTGGCTTCCTGTCCTTTTCTTGTGTAGTAGAGTTTTGCTCGTCTGGCCGGAGTGGACTTCACCACTTCAATCTTCTGGATGAATGGTGAGTGTACCGGGAAGATACGTTCGACGCCAACGCCTGAAGTTACTTTTCTGACTGTTACGGTACCGTTGATTCCCTTGCCGCCCTTGGTTCCAATAACCTGTCCTTCAAAGATCTGGATACGCTGCTTCTCTTTTCCGTCCGGGGAAACGTCAGTGATCTTCTGGTGGACTCGTACCACGTAACCGGCTTTCAAAACCGGCACGTCAGTTCTCAAATGTTCTTGTTTAAATGCGTGCATCATAATTGATATTAACTTTCTTTAACACTTCCTGCAGATCTTGTGGGAGCTCGGAGCCTAAATCCAGGTGAGTCCCATCCGGAAGGTTGAATTTTAATTGTGCGGCGTGCAGGAATTGTCTGTTAATCAGCTGCGTGTCTGCTTTCTTATAAATACCGCCATACAGCTGGTCACCTACCACGGGGTGGCCTATATGAGCCATGTGAACCCGTATCTGGTGGGTGCGACCTGTATGCAATTTTACCCTAAGTAGGGCCATTTGGTCAAGTCCCTCGCTTTCCTGGTTTGTGGCCAAAATCCTGTATTCTGTGACCGCTTCCTTCCCTATCCCTACTTTCATCTTAACATGCGATGAACTGCGGCCGATCGGTTCATTGATTGTATCATGTAGTTTTTCTGGAACCCCGTGGACTAAGGTAATATATTCCTTTTGAATTTCCCGGGTTAGGAAGAGCTTTTTCATGTAGTCATAACCTGCCTGGGTTTTGGCCACCACGATCAATCCTGAAGTGTCTTCATCCAGCCGATGGATTATTCCCGGCCTTGCAGGATCGCCTACTTTGGTAATCTCAGGGTATTTGGCAATCAGCGCGTTGCTTAGAGTGTCCTGCTTGTGACCGGCTCCAGGATGCACCACCAGATTTGCCGGTTTGTCGATTACCATTATGTCCGGATTCTCAAAAACTATTTTCAACTCATAGGCCATTGGCTTCAGTGAGCCATCGTCAAATTCTGGAACCGTAACCAAATCCCCTGCATTAACCTTAGCATCAGTTTCAGAAACAGATTCACCATTTATTTTGACCAGCCCCTCTTTTATGGCGATCTGAACACGGCCGCGTGAAACCCCGCTCTTAGTAGCTAAAAATTTATCGATCCGTTCAGTTGTTTCTGCAGTAAACTCCATATATTATCAACAACCCCGGCTAGCGCAAACAATTAATTCTATTTAACATACTCTCTTGTGGGGGTGACTTAGTGTAGAACCAGGCTCGTCAACCATGGTTCTCGGGGTGCAAATCCCCGCACCTCCACAAGATAGGATTGACAAAATTATTACCTTAAACTATATTGTCTCTAAGTTGACGAGCCTGGTGATTAAAACACTGAGCTGAACCTGCAAACCCGCGAAAGCGGGTTTGCTTTTTTGCTTTATTTAAGTAAATCTGGCCGTCTCTTTTTAGTACGCTTCCTTGCTTCCTGTTCCCGCCACTCTTTTACTTTTCCGTGATGTCCGGTCAACAATACTTTTGGCACTCGCATTTTCTTGTATACCTCAGGCCTGGTGTACTGAGGGTATTCCAACAAGCCATTATTAAAACTCTCATCACTTAAAGATTCTGCTTTGCCTAAAAATCCAGGCACTAATCTGGAAACTGCATCAACAATAGCCATGGCTGGGATTTCTCCCCCAGTCAAAATGAAATCTCCCAAAGAAATCTCAATGTCCACCAAGCTGCGCACCCGCTCATCAAAACCCTCATATCGACCGCAAATCAAATAAATAGTTTTGTATTTAGCCAGCTTAGTAACTAACTTTTGGTCAAACTTCTTTCCCTGGGGAGTCAGTAAAATAATTAATTTATCTTTGCTTCCTTTTTTAGCTTTCAGACCTTTCAGGGCTTTATCAATAATGTCTACTCTCAATACCATCCCCGCTCCCCCACCATACGGCCGGTCATCAACTGTCTTGTGTGGGTCGTTAGTATAATCGCGCAAGTTAACTACTTTGATGTCGATAAATTTCTTGGCCAACCCGCGCTTAATCAGACTTACTTCAAAGTAAGACTGAAAGGCTTCCGGGAATAATGTAAGGATTATAAACTTCATGGCTTTAAAAAATCCCGCGGAGTGCGGGATTTTTGTTTATTCTGAATTAGAGCTTGAATTCATCAATGTCACCCAAGTCTGTAGTGTCTGAGTGAACTTCACTGTGACCGTGATCTCTTCGTGGTCCGCGGTTTGAACCTTCTGGTTCATGAATCTTCAAGTTAACGCGGGACTTTCTCTTGGCACCAACTACTCTGAGTAAAGTGCGGATTGACTTTGCAGTCTGCCCCTGTCTTCCGATTACTTGTCCCATATCCTCAGGGTTGAGGTGGAGGGTAATCAATACACCCATCTCGTCTACTGATCGCTCAGTTTTGACATCTTCCGGGTGGTCAACCAGGCTCTTAACAATATATTCAACGAACTCTTGATCTTTTTCTTCTGCCATATCTCTCTGATTAATTGCCTATCTAAAGTGTACGGTGTTTGATTTATAGTGTCAAACTTCCTAAAACTAGTGAAAACTATTATGCAGCAGCTTCTGGTGTTTGAGCTGGAGCTTCAGCAGCAGGTGCAGTTTCAGCAGGTGTTTCCGGAGCAGCTTGGGCGGCTGGTGCTGCAGGTGCAGCGGCTTCGCCTTCAGGCTTTTCTTTCTTCTTCGGCTGCCAAGCTTTGACCTTGCTTCCTTCCATGAGTTTCTTTTCCACAAGGAGGTTATGGACAGTTGGAGAAAGTTTGACGTGCTGGCCAATCCAGTATTTCAGTCTTTCTTCATTCTTGATTCCAAATTCCTTGCTGCGTGGGTTGTAGTGCCCCAGAATCTCGATGAAACGCTTGGTTGCTGAACGGTAGGCTTGCGCCAAAACTAACCTGAAAGTAGGTCGGTTCTTTGTTCCTGTGCGTTGTAATCTGATTATCAGCATATTTTATTCATTCCCGCTTAAGCGGTAATCTATATGAATGTAATGAATTAATTATAAGTGCCTGCAAATAATAACAGATTTGAACCTCAGGGTCAAGGCAGCTAAAGACAAGAAAAAATAGCACTAAAGGTGCTATTTTGAGAAATATTTAATATTACACCTGCGGTGCAACCTTTTCTGCTTGTTCCAATTTCAAAGACAAGATTTTGGACACACCCTCGTCATTCATGGTCACGCCGTAAAGTGTGTGTGCCTGCCGCATGGTCTCGCGGTTATGGGTAATAGTTATAAACTGCGTCTGATGAGATAATGTTCCAAGGATTTTTCCCAATCGGATTGAATTGGCTTCATCCAGCGCCGCGTCTACTTCGTCCAATACAACAAACGGTGACGGATAAGCAGCAAGCATGGCACAAAGTAACGCAATGGCAGTAAGTGCTCTTTCGCCGCCTGAAAGCGCAGCGATTGTTGCCAGTTTTTTACCTGGCGGAGTTGCCTTAATCTCAATTCCAGAAATTTCCATCTGCGGTTTCTTTCTCCTGACACCGTCAACGCCAACCTGAATGTCTCCCATTTCCTCTTCCACAATCTCTTCCATCGCTTCCTCTTCCACTGATTCCGATGGAGACCGTTGGATAGTCATCTGCGCCTTGCCGCCGTTAAACAAAATCCTGAAGTATTCTGAAAACTTGTCGGAAATCCTATCAAACGCCTCATTGAACTGAGTTTTGATTACCTGATCCAATTCCTGGATCACAGTTTTTAGATCTATCACTGCTTTGGTCATATCTTCATGTTGCGAGCTGAGATAGTTATAGCGCTCTTCTGTTTCCCGGTACTCTTGCAAAGTTGCCTCGTCAATGCCGCCAATAATATCCAATTGCTTTTTCAGCTTTGCCACCTGCTCGGACAAGTCCGCTGGTACATTCTCAACAATATCCGCTTCAGTGACAGCGATACCCATGGCTTCTTTTGAAGTCTGGATCATTGATTCAAAACGAGTCTCTACTCTTGCCTTCTCAACCATAATCTGTGTAAATTCTTCTTTGACTTGGTTGAGATCCATTAACTTGTTGCGGTATTTCTTTTCTTCTTCAGTAAGGAAACTCTTCTTCTGCTTCTCTTCGGTTAACAGCCTGTTTCTTGCAGACAGATGCTCCTGAATTTCTTTGGCCACCACTTCTAGTTCCGCATCAAAACTCTTCTTTTGGTTTAGGAGCTCCTCATTCTTATCTTCGCCAAAATCTCCAACCAACTCTTTCAGTTTCTGTTTGATTTCATCAATATTATCAGGACGTAGTCCGTCGATAATTGCTTCAAATTTCTGCCTGAATTCAGAAAAATTATTATTCACAGGCAGTCCAGCTTTTAACTTCCCTTTAATCTCGGCCAACTTTTCCAAAAGCTGCAACTTTTTCTCTTCCAATACCATATATTTCTTATCCATCTCGTCTAAGAAATTATTGGACTTATCGGATTGTTGTTCTTCTTTTTCTAAAACTTTTTGGAAGGAAGCAATCTCGGTTTCCAAATTCTGGATTGCTTTTTCCTTCCCGGAAAACTTTTCGGATACAGCCGCCAGTTCCTTGCTTAGCAAAAAATATTGGTGACCGTAATATTGCTTAACTACTGAGGCGTATTCATTGGCGATCTTCTCCTGCTCTTCCATTCTCTTAGCTTGTCGGCGCAATGAGCGAAGCCGTGGTTCGATTTCCTGCATCAGCTCGGAAACGCGCTGCAAATTCTCTTCAGT
>DASPNG010000086.1:0-12580 GCA_035626635.1 Binatia bacterium
AATTCCCTCGGAATGTTCCTTTAACGCCTCCAGGTCAATTCGGGGTTTGTAGTAGTAACCTACAGTATGGGCAAGCGTCGTGAGCTTCATCAGGTTTTTATATCCTGCGTCGTTTTTGGCCAGTAGGGTCAAATGGAAATAGTTGGAGTCAGTTTTTCCTTCCTTGTCCCGCATGGTCCGGGGAGCGATGTAAGCCTCCACCCCAATAATTGGTTTGATACCAGCTTCAATGCAGGTATTGTAAAATTCGATAGTGCCGTACATCACACCATGGTCTGTAATGGCCAGGCTGGTCATTTCCAGCTCTTTGGCGCGCTCCACCAGTTCCTCGGTTTTAGACAGACCGTCCAGGAGGGAAAAGTGGGTATGCAGATGCAAATGTGTGAATGGTCTTGGCATAGGTAGATGCATTATACGGGAAAAAATTTTATCGACAAAGAAATTTCTGATTTTGGGTAGAAAAGTGGTATAATAAATGAGTAACACAAACAAAAAATGGATTTTCAACCCGTAAATCAAAACCCAAGAACAGAAGAACTGTTTCTAATTATTGGAGACAGGTACCGTTCCACCAATAAACTCTGGTTTAAAGCCGCCTTAATCGTATTGATTGCAGCTCTACCGCTTTATTTCCTGATGAAGTTTGCTTTTACCCAGATATTCGTCAGTGCTATTGAACCTGTGAGGATTATCTACCAGCAGGCTGTCCATCTTCCGCTTGAAGTGATTGAAAAAAAGATCTTCGATTTGGGCGATGGGACTTACAGCGGATACGTCCGGGTGAAAAACAATAACTCGGAATGGGGTGTTCCAGAACAGGGTTATAGGTTTGAATTTAAAACCACTTCAGGATCATTGATCACAGGAACGGACGGGGCCACCTTCATACTTCCATTTTCAGAAAAATTGATTGTTTTCCCAAGATTCAGTTCATCCACTAAACCTGATGTCGTAAATTTCGTCCTGAAGGAATCCAATTTTATACGACCTCCGAACTTGCCGCCGCTTGATTTTGAGATCCAGCGGAGATCCTTGGATCTGCAGACAAATCAAACTGCAGTCAATGCCGTAATAGTTAACCGTACGCCATTCAAGGTAAGCAGAGTTGATATGCCGGTGCTGCTGTATGACAACCAGAACCAGATCATAGGTGTTAATTACACAAACATTAATGACCTTGAGTCTTCTGAGTCCCGCTCTTTCCAATATGTTTGGTACAACCGCATTAATAATGTGGCCCGCGTGGAAATCATTCCGGAAATAAATATTTACAATAAAGATATATTTGTGACCGGGCCGGGGGCCAACCCATTCGACAACATTGAGTAACTTCCGCCTGTGGATCAGGAACTTTCAATACTTTGATATCTTTCTTTTCGGCAGCAGCATCTTGCTGCTGCTTTTGGGTTTGCTCATGGTTTATTCCACCACCAATACGGACAGCGGGGTGAGTCTGCTGATGAGACAGGGGTTGTTTGCCTTGGTTGGACTGACTGGTATGTTCTTTCTGGCGCTTTACGATTACCGGGGCTTAAAGAAGTTAACCCCGTGGCTTTATTTGGGAGTGGTTGCAGCTTTATTGTTCGTGTATTTTTTTGGACCTGCGGTTCGTGGTTCTGCCAGATGGATTGATTTGGGTTTTTTCCGGCTGCAGCCAGCTGAGTTTGCAAAGCTGGCTATGGTCATAGTTATGGCCAAGTTTTTAGACCAACAGGGTGAAAAATTAAAAAACTTCCGGTACATAGTCTTATCTGCCGTGTACCTGGCAATTCCAACAGTATTGATTCTTATTGAACCTGACCTCGGCTCATCTTTGATTGTTTTTGCGGTTTGGGCGGGCATGCTCATTTTTTCTAAAATCGACAAAAAACATCTTCTGATTTTGTTTGTGTGCTTTTTGGTCTTGGTTACCTTAGCCTGGTCATTCTTCCTGCACGATTACCAGCGTGACCGGGTGCATACTTTTTTGGATCCGTCCAAAGATCCGCAGGGGCAAGGGTATAACGTGCTGCAATCTATAATTGCTGTGGGGTCCGGACATTACTGGGGCAGAGGAGTGGGCCGCGGCTTGCAGTCCCAGCTGGATTTCCTGCCTGAGCGGCAGACTGACTTTATTTTTGCCTCGACTGCGGAAGAGCTTGGTTTTATCGGCAGTCTGGTGATTTTAGGGTTATTTCTGCTTATATTCTTACGGTTGATCAGGAGCTGCCAGACTGCGAGGGATAATTTTGGCATGTATTTGAGTCTGGGGATATTTATCATGCTTTTAACCCAGGTGGTCATTAATATAGGTATGAATATCGGGATATTGCCGGTTACTGGTATCCCTTTGCCATTAATGAGCTTGGGTGGAAGTTCCCTGATAACCACATTATTAAGCTTGGGTATTGTGCAAAGCGTGATAGCACGGCAGAAAGCAGTCCGCTTTGGTTATTGATTTTACGTGAAGTTTCCTTGACGGTGCGGTTCCACGGTTCTAGAATTAAGTTAAGTTAACTATATTACTTAATAAATGAATAAATTCGATTTTAAGAAGATTATTGAATGGTTATCCCAAATATTAAGGTGTCCGGTATGCGGCTACCGTTATAGCCTTGAACAAACAAAGATTATTGATTCCAAAGATGAAAAAGGGTCGAATGCCACGTTATTGATCCATACAGATTGTGATCGCTGCAAGAGTTCTGTTGTGTTTAGCATTGCAGTGGACGGACCGGAAATCTTCACAGTTGGCATGCCAACAGACCTGACTTCCTCAGACACTGCAAAGTTCAAAAATTCCGATCCGATTGGTTCCGATGAAGTGCTGGCCACCCACCAGTTTTTACAGGATTTTGACGGTGATTTCAGGGAAGCTTTAAAATAGATTCAAAGAATAAAAAGACGCAGCTAAGCCTGCGTCTTTTGCTTTTGACTGGGCAGGAATTTCTTGGTAAAGTACCAACTTGGAAGGAGGGATATGGAACAAGTTGCTAACCAGGCCGGCACCATAAAGCTTTGCAACAAGGAGGCAAACAAACCCGGAGGCACAACCCTGGAAATCCATTTGGATGACCAGTACATCGGACTTTTGGGATTTGTGCAATGGCAGGGCTGGCGTGTGATTGACATGGCAAGCGGAGTATCCTGGAACGTCTACACTCAGGCCATGGCAGTAGCCAAGAAACAATACCCCCAAGGGTAGCTTAAGATCTCATCCGGAGGTCTTTTTTATTAGTGTTGACTTAGTTGTGGAAAAATGTTAATCTTTTGGGGCATTATTTATTACTGTTATATGGCGCAAATTACTATAAACGCAACAAAACGAACTGTTTCCGGCAAACCGGTAAAGAAACTCCGCAATAGCGGCAAGCTTCCTGCTGTGGTTTACGGACACAACGTAAAGTCTGAAAACATTGAAGTGAGCGAAAGCGAATTTTTAAAGACTTTGAAGCAGGCCGGGGAAAGTACCATCATTACCTTATCAGTAGATGGTAAAAATCATCCTGTACTGATCCACGACGTGCATAACCATTACCTGACTGACCGTCCTATCCACGTAGACTTCTACGCGGTGAATATGGATGAAAAATTGAAAGCCACAGTCCAACTACACTTTATTGGTGAATCCCAGGCAGTTAAGGCTTTGGGTGGAGTTTTGGCAAGAAACCTTTCTGAGTTGGAAGTTGAATGTTTGCCAGCTGACCTCCCATCACACTTTGAAGTTGATATTTCTTCCCTGAATACATTTGAAGATTCAATCCGCGTTTCTGATTTGAATGTTTCAGATAAAGTGAAGATTTTGGCAAATCCTGAGGAAGTGATTATTGCTGTTACACCTCCAAGATCTGAAGAAGACTTGAAAGAGCTTGATCAGAAGGTTGAAGAAGTTGACGTCAATACCATTGAAGGTGTGGCTAAACCAGAAGCTCCTGCTGAAGGTGAAGCTGCTGAAGAAAAGAAAGAATAATATTTCTCCAATAAAAAATCCGGCTATTCGCCGGGTTTTTGTTTTCTCCAGATTCTGGCGAACCGCGGGACACCCATAAGATCCCGAAAGATTTCAACCATCGAGCCTGGTAAATATTGTTCAACTAATCTTTTAATTTCTTCGGCGTGATCATGTCCGAATTCTAAGTAGATCATTGGACGGTGTTTTGATACGCTCAGCTCTTTAAATAGCCTTTCGTATAATGCAAGCCCATTATTCTCCGCCAAGAGGGCAGTCTTTGGTTCAAATTTTGTACTATCGTCTTCCAGCACGCTCAAATAAGGCAGATTGGCGACTATCACATCGTAATCTGTGCCGGTATTTTTGGTCAGGTCACTTCTGATAAACTTTATTTTCACCTTATGTGCGACTGCATTTTCTTCTGCCACTGCCAGCGCTCGGGTAGAATCGTCTGATCCAAAATAATGGTTGGCATTACTGAGGTTCCTGGCCAAGCTGATAATAATGCAGCCGCTGCCAGTGCCGATATCCAAAATTTTCAGGCTGTGTTTGCCTCCCAGTTCGTAAATAATTCTCTCCACTAAAGACTCTGTCTCAGGGCGGGGAATTAATACATGCTTATTGACTTTAAACTTAGCGCGGTAGAATTCCTTCTGGCCGGTTAAATATGCCACCGGCACTCCTTTCTTCCTTTCCTTCAGTAGCTCCAGATACTTTTCATGCTTTTTGGGGTCTATAGTTGATAACCGATTTGAAATCAGATCTTCTTTACTTAGATTTACAACAAAACGCAAAAGAACCTCAGCATCCAAAGCAGGGGAATTACTGCTGGTTTCCAAGGCTTTACTGCCTTGATTTAGAGTCTCAACGTAGTTCATAATGTCTAGTAAGGAGGAAGGATGGCCGGAAAATCAGGTCTGGAGCCAAGAAAAAGTGATTGGGGTAAGGTAACGGTAAAAGGAAAAGAATACGAGGTGGTGGGACCTGGCCACAAGCTATACAGCTATGACGAACCTGATGGGTACGAGTATTGTCAGGTTTGCGGGTCGTACGTGCAGTATATCTGCACTGATTGCACGACCAGATGGTGCAGAAGGTGTTACGAAACCCATTTGTACGTCGCGCACCAGGCCGTGCTAGTCAGTGAAGAGACTGAAATGAACACATTGTGATTTCAGTCCTTTTTATTTGGCCACGCTTTCAAGCTGGCGTTTCTGGTCTTCCGTGATCATCATGTCAATGATTTTTCCCAGGTCGCCATCCATAATAGTTTGAATTTGGTTCCAGTTCTGGTTGATACGGTGGTCAGTCACTCGGTCCTGAGGGAAGTTATATGTACGAATTTTTTCTGAACGATCCCCGGTGCCAATCTGCGAATTACGCTTGTCCCGGAGTTCCTTGGACTTCTTTTCTTCCTCCACAGCCTGCACGCGGGCTCGCAGAATAGTCATGGCTTTTTCCTTGTTCTGTGCCTGGGAGCGTTCGTCCTGAATAACTACCTGGATGCCGGTAGGGATATGGGTCATGCGGATTGCCGAATAGGTGGTGTTAACTGACTGGCCGCCATGCCCGGAAGAAGTGGTGGCTTCAATCTTGATGTCTTTTGGGTCGATTTTAAAATCAACTTCTTCAATTTGAGGCAGTACTGCAACTGTTACGGTAGAGGTGTGGACACGTCCTGCTTTTTCCGTTTCCGGGACACGCTGCACCCGATGCACGCCGGATTCATATTTGAATTTGGAATATGCGCCGGCGCCATTCACTTCAAACACAACTTCCTTGTATCCGCCCACCGGGGTGCGGCTGGCAGAGTCAATGTGAACTTTAAATCCATTATCTTCAGCGTACTTGCTGTACATGCGGAAAAGTTCTGCTGCAAAAATAGTGGATTCGTCGCCGCCGGCACCTGCCCTGATTTCGATAATAATATCATTGTCGTCATAAGGGTCCTTTGGAAGCAAACCAATCCGTACTTGTTCCTGCAATTCTGCTTCCTGTTTTTTTAATTCCGGAAGCTCTGCTGCTGCCATCTCCGACAATTCATTTTTCTCCGCCACAAGCTTTTCGTTTTCCTGGATTTCCTTCTGAAGTTTTTCAAGATTTTGAATGTTTGTAACCAAAGGCAAAAGCGCGGCTTGTCGCTTGCCGAATTTTTTGAGGTCGTCTGAATCAGTAGTCTGGTTCAGTTTTTCTGTGATCTCGTTATATTCTTTTAGGATGTGGGAGTAATTGAGTTTCATATTATTTACGTAAGTATACAAAAAACACGCACCTAATACATTAAGTATATCGGTTAGCGTGCTTTTTGTAACCTAAGCTTGGGTCTTGAGTTTCTTGGTGATGCGCTTGGTCTTCATTTCAGAAGATTTTGTGGCTTTCTTGCGGAACTTCTCAATGGTACCTGCGGTGTCAATCAGGTTTTGCTTGCCGGTATAGAAGGGATGGCAATTTGAACAGATTTCAACATGCATTTCTGCAAGGGTTGAACCTGTAGTGAAAGTATTGCCGCAAGCGCAAACGACTTTGGCTTTAGCGTGGTATTGTGGGTGAATCTCATTTTTCATAGCCAACAAAGAGTAACATAAAACTTAGGACTGGTCAAGCTTCAGAAACTCAGATATCATATAAATCAAATTGGAGGACGAATGGCAGGAATAAAGAATTACGACGATGACCGTTACGACGTTCAGGAAGGGATGGTTTTGCTCATCCGATCAATTGCCCTTTCGGGTGTAGTGAGAGAGCTCGATAGGAACACTGAAACATGGGTGGAAGACCACGCCCGAGCCATTGGCGGTGTGTTCGTTGCCGTGCTGTTGGCTTTGGTACTTGTTTGGCCTCTGCAGGCATTGGTGATAGCCGCTTGTCTCTGGACCTATATCACCATACAAGCCCTTGTGATGTTGTCACGCGAGACTTACAAGAAGATTTACGCGCGGCCGAACTATTTTCATCGGAGAAACATGGCCAGCTTACGACGCTGTTTGTTCAAAGGACAATGTCGGAACAAGCGAGGGAGAACCAGACTACACTTGCTAAAACTGCGCATGTTTTGGCTGGCAGGAAAATGTTTCGGCAACTTCGGTACGGGAATAATTCTCTGGCCGCCAGTGCTCGGAAAAAACTTCGTTATCCTGTGGTTTTCACCACTGATCCTGGTCTTCAGACGACTGAGCGCAAACCGGTAACAACCACCGGTTTTTTTATTTTGCCAATAATTGCTCCAGTTTATCCACAGCTGTGAATATTGCCTAAGCTAATCAACAGTTTTTTCTCCTTTAAGCTGCCGCTGGAAGTACTAAATTACACGTAGCAAAAAAATTCCTAGCATATATTATTTGATTACGTTAATTGCTTAATAACCCACTTTAGGCAGAAACACAGGATTTTTGCTCAGGGTGGGTTCTTATTTTGCCTCCATCAGAATTAATAAAGGTCGACTGAACAGGCAAGCATGAAACGTGTGCAAAATATGAATATTAATTATAAGGAGAGTTTATGAAAAAATTGATCGCAGGTTTAAGTTTACTTGCACTGGCTGTTGCAGTAGTTCCTGCAGGTGCAGCTACTATTTCCAACGTTGCAGGTTCAACAGCTGAAATTCGATACAGATTGTCTTCAATGTTGAGTTTAACAAATAGTAATGACGCTGAACTTCAAAACGAAGTTGCAGTTGGCAGCAACTCAGGCGGAAATTCTATGACCTCAGTTGCTTTTCAATCCCATACTGGCGTAACTACCGGTGATGCAACTGGTGTGGTTGAAGTACTGAACGAAGCAAATGTTGTTGAGGTGGACACTAGTTTGGATTGGGATTTTGGTCCAGCAAGCGATGACCACATAAATAGCATCTGGGACGGTTCAGATGTCCTCATTAGAAACAGGCAGACTGATGACCAGTCAGTTACCAACACAAACACTGTTGCAAACGCAAATGCAATAGCAGTTGCTGGAAACACTGGTGACAACACAACCAGCTCTGACGAAGGTTTGCAAAATGCCTCTATTACTACTGGAGCATCTGCATCTGCCGCAGGTTTGACCAACAGGTTCAACCGAATCAGTGAATCTATTACCCGTATGGTCCGCTAAGACATAACTTTGGAGGGAACTCTCTCCTTCAGGTTCCCTCCATTTTATGTATAATTTTAAAATTTATGATGATGAAATATTTAGCAAGAAAATTTAAGGATCTGGCTTGCATAGTGGCAGGTTTAAGTTTGATAGTGTCTTCGTCAGTGTTACCAATGTTTTCCGGAAGCGTGGTAGCCGAGGAAGAAGGCAGTGTTATTTTTGAAGCTGTCCCGGGTTGGTGCGCCGTTGAACTTGAAGAGTTAATTGAAGAAGAAGTTGCAAATATACCAGAAGAAGAGCTTGTAGAAACGGAAGAAGAGGAAGTTATAGATGAGCAACCTCCTGTCTCCGATTCTCCTCCGACAGAAGATTCAGGTTCCGAAGAAGTTGAAAACCCTGTCATAACCGAAGAAGAAACAACAGAAACTTCCGAGTCAGTTGTTTTAGTGGATGAGGAAAGTGTAAGTGAATCTACTACGGCAGAGGAAAGTGTTGGCCCGGTATCTAATGAGGTATTAGAGCCTGAGGAAATATTGACGCCAGATGAAATGGAAACAGAAGAGGTTACGGAAGAAACTGTAGTGGAAGAAATTGAGAGTCAAGAAGCGGAAGTTGTAGAAGTTGAAGAAACGGAGATTGAAGAAGAATCTGCAGAAGTTGAGGAAGAAGAAACAGAGACAATCGAGGAATCTGAAACCGTAATCAGCACAGAAATTGAAAATGATAATGAAGCGGATGTTTGTAATAACTCAGAGGTTGTTGGTAATACTGGTGCAAATGAAATAACTTCAGAAGAGCAGGTGGACAACGCCGGTATTGATTCAGGTAATGTGAATGTTTACGCCAATGTTTTGAATATCGTAAACACAAACAACATCAACTCCCAAATAGTTGAGATCACGGAAACGTTCAATAATTTGTCAGCAGATATTTTGATGAACCAGCCGGAAACCACCCCGGCAGAACTGGGCCAGGATTTGGTGGCCAGCTTGTGCCAGGATATTCAATGTCAGTCACTCACGTCATTTAAGCTTACTAACAATAATAATGCTGTGGTAGAGAACAATGTAGATGTGGTGGGGAATTCCGGCGGCAACAGCATTACAAATGCCGGACAAGACACGGATATTACAACTGGAAATGTCAACGCTCTCGTGAACGTCATTAATATTGTAAATGCAAATTTAATTAATTCCAGATGGACTATCGCCACCTTTAATATTTTTGGAAACTGGGAAGGGGATTTGGTTCTGCCTTCAGAGTTGTATTTTGACGGCTATACCACATTTGGATCATCTGCCGGTGTAAATGTTCAGCAGACTAACAAAATAGTACTGGATATTACAAATGAAAATGTTGCTGACATCAACAACAATGTAGGTTCAGTTTCTAACACCGGAGGAAATGCAATCGATTCAGAAGGAACACTGCAGAACGCAGAAATAGGTACTGGAGATTCAGTTAATGCTGCTAATGTTGAGAACATAGCCAATGTTACTCTGGTCAACAGCAACTGGTTCTTGAATATCGTGAACACACTGGGATCATGGACCGGCAATATATATTCATTACCTGAACAGGTAGAATTTGAACAAACCAATTTGGGCATGACATTCTTTTCTACTTCCGGAGCTGACGCAGCTTCCAGGGAGCAATTTGAAAACCAAGTCGCTGAACTTGATACAGATAACGAGGTCACAATTGAAATTGAAAATTCAAATAATGCTGTTATCAATAACAATGTTAATGTTGAGACAAACTCCGGTGACAATGAAATTACAGGTGAAAATCTGGAACGTGCCAGAATTCAAACCGGATACAGTCGCGCCCTGACCAACATTTTTAATTTTGCAAACACTAATTTAGTTAACTCCAACTTAAGTGTAGGTCTGACAAATATTTTTGGATCGTGGAACGGAAATATTGTCTTTGGCTACCCGGATTTGGCAGTAACGCAAACCTTGCTGCAGGAAAATGTACCAAGCCCGAACGGCAGCCGGGTTAACTACGAGCTGCAGTATTCCAACTTGTCAGGGTCCAGCATGAAAGATGCGGTTCTTGAATGGAACTTTGATACATCAATATATGATTATAGCCACTCGAACATTGCCGGGTTATATCCGATAGAGGATGGTTTGTTGCGGATCAATTTAGGGAAGCTATCACCTTTGGCTAATGGCCGGGTGCAGGTTCAGCTCCGGACAATCCTCAATCTTGAAGAGGATAGAATTGTTGAAACCAGCTCAAAGATTTTTGGTTCTGGTCCGGAAAAGAATCTGGTAAACAATTCCCATTCGTTAAACGCTGTTGTTTCAGGAGAGTTTAAGGATGTGCCTGAATTGCCAAACCCAAATCCACAACCTGTTCAATCCGCATCTGTGCAGGAATATATACCGCCGGTAATTTCCAATGCATTATTTACCAAGGTCAGTAAAACCAATGACTCAAATGGCCGTGAATTGAAAGCAGGGGATACAGTTAAATTTACGATCACAATAGAAAACAATAATTCGGAAAAGATATATAACGCGATAATGACTGATACGCTGCTTGGACCTGATGGTACAGCATTGACCATAGACCAGCAGAGCTTGGGTGAGTTGCTGCCAAATGAAAATATCGTATTTGAATACTCTCTGGAAATTACAGCTGATGTTGAAGATGGGGTATATACAAATAATTTCTGGATTGAGGGTTTGGATAACCGGTTGCAGCCAACCAAAACATTAGTGGCCTCAAGCCAGTTCATGGTCCGCAAAGAAGTTAAATTATTGGAAATGCCAGTATCGCTTATCACGGAAAATACAGATGATGATGAATCAGCACCAATATTAGCCCGAACTTCACCTACAGTGACTAGAACAGTGGTTCCGGTATCAGAAGAAATGTATTTCCCTCCTATTGTATTAAGCGCTACGACTGATAAAGCTTCTGCGTTTAATGAGCCTGAATTGCCGGTTTCGAATGGAAATAGGCAGCTACAGTTTACCTTAACGTTAGTAGCTTTGACTGCGTTGTTTTACGCCAGTTATCGAGCTTTGAATCGCAGTTGGTTCTAAACCATTGTAAATACAAAAACATTAGCGAAAGCTAATGTTTTTTGTTATACTCCTCCTGAAGTAGGAGTTAGGTCCATCTCAGGGCTCAGTTGATACACGGGAAAGGATTCCCGTTTTTTATTGCTATATAACAGCCCTTGCTAAAACAGCCTGTTTATGCTAAGCTAGCAAAGCATTATTAACCATGCATACTTTCTGATGTTTTTGGGCCTGTCTCGGCTAAACCCCTTAGAGATTGGGGAGCAGCCGTGGATCCCAATACAGACGACGAAAGTAGAAGGGTTCCTGCTAAGCACAGGAGCCAATTAAGGAAAGGAATAATTTATGAAATCCATCACTTTGATGGACATGCTTAAGGCTGGTGTGCACTTTGGCCATAAGACTTCTTTGTGGAACCCAAAGATGGCTTCTTACATTTACACCCAGCGCAACAACATCCATATCTTGGATCTGGAAAAGACCAAGACCAAGCTGACATCTGCGTTGAACTTTGCCAAAGACGTGGCTTCCCGCGGCGGTACAGTTTTGTTTGTGGGCACAAAAAGACAAGCAAAGGAAGTAGTAAAGAAAGCTGCTGAATCATGCGGTATGCCATACGTGGTAACCAGATGGTTGGGCGGTACTTTCACTAACTTCAGGACAATCCAAAAGACAATCAAGAAAATGGAACGATACGAAAAAATGATTGCTGACGGAGAAATCAAGAAGTACACTAAAAAAGAACAGCTCATGATTGCCCGTGAAGTAGAAAAGATGAAACTTTTCTTCTCCGGAATCAAGGACATGAAGAAACTTCCTGATGCGATTTTCGTTTTAGATGTTAAGTACGACCACATTCCAGTTGAAGAAGCTCGCCAGTCAAAGGTTAAGGTTATCGGTTTGGTAGACACCAACTCTGACCCTTCCAAGATTGACTACGTCATCCCTTCAAACGATGACGCGATCAAAGTCATCGAATTTATGGCCCAGTCCATGGCTGATGCCATTAACGACGGAAAGAAAACCGCAGCTTCAAACGTAGTTGTTTCTGAAGGCGCTGCAGTCGCTAAATAATTTTTGAAAGGAAAAACAAATGCAAGTAACAACCGAAGACGTAAAGAAATTACGTGAAATGACCGGCGTCGGAATGATGGACGCCAAAAAAGCTTTGGAAGAAGCCGGTAGTATTGACGAAGCAGTCGCCCTTTTAAGAAAAAAGGGTCACGCCTCCATGGCCAAGAAAGCAGAACGCGCCACCAAAGAGGGAATTGTTTCCTCATACATCCATGCTGGCGGGAAAGTTGGCGTGCTAGTTGAATTGAACTGTGAAACTGACTTTGTGGCCAGAAATGAAGAGTTCAAGGAATTAGCCACTGAGATTGCTCTGCATATTGCGGCAGTCCAACCAATTTGCGTAAGCAAAGACCAGGTTCCTGCGGAAAAAATAGAGGCTGAAAAGGCTATTTATCTGGAACAGGTCAAAGACAAGCCGGAAAACATGCGCGAACAGATTGTAAATGGTAAACTGGAAAAGTAT
>DASPNG010000087.1:0-12265 GCA_035626635.1 Binatia bacterium
CAGTACCCGGCACGGGTTTCGGCGGTTACCGGAATGTCCACGGGTACTACGGTGGATTCATCGGACCAAAGTCCGGTGACGGTTGCCTAGAACACGGCGGCCACTACGGCCAGACTGTCGGGTGCGCGCGAGAATGGCGCAACTTCGACGGCGAACCACACGTGGCAGCGTTCAAAGTTCACAAGACCGGCGGCATTAACCTGGACAACGTCCGGGTTTACGCCAACGGCAACTTCATGAACGTGGCAAGCAAGCTGGACAACAGCTGGGATGCCAAAATTCCGCTCAAACCGGAAGAGAACGCAACCATCGTGTTCACCACTCTGATCGACGGGAAGCGCGCATGCTTCTCTGAGGTCATCAATCCCTCATCCATGGCTGTCCACCTGGTGGCCAACCGCGGAGATGAATGGTACTTCCAAATCCCCGTGGGGAAGGAAGACTTCGTCATCGAGGAGGACGACGCCAAGATCCTGACCGGGATCTTC
Organism: Binatia bacterium; assembly: GCA_035626635.1. Taxonomy (GTDB): domain Bacteria; phylum Patescibacteriota; class Doudnabacteria; order UBA920; family O2-02-FULL-48-8; genus DASPNG01. The sequence continues at coordinate 489 of DASPNG010000087.1, forward strand.
GATCCGAGAACGCGAACCTGCAGCGACCTCGCTGAAGCTGAACAAGTCGCGTCCAACCAATAACTTCACTGCACTTTGGTTCTGCCCTTAACCGGGCTAACAATAAAACCGGCTCCCTCACGGAAGCCGGTTTTAACTTTGTTTTTGTTTATTCTTTTAGCACCAGACCGTATTACAGGTCAGCGCGTTTACTACAACCTGGATTATAACGTAAGACAAGATAACTATAATCAAACCAATAATGGCATAACGTATAGTATCCTTTCCACGTTTTGCTAAAGACTCATTGGCTCCAGCCAACATGTATTGGAAACCACCAATTATCAAAAATAGAACTGCAAGTACGCCAGTCACAGGCAAAAAAATACCCATGATTATATCTTCAACTATACCGCCAAATGTTGATGTGCGTTGACCTGGTAATCCTACATCCGGCACATTGATAATCGGACTTTGTGCCAACACAATAGCCGGAAACAGAACGATAGCTATAATTGCAATTTTTTGGAGAACCGATCTTTTCATGATCGTTTTTTTTATTTTAGAGATTGGTTGTTGTCAGAGTGTTTCCAACGACACGTACGACTACGAACGAGAGGATAACTACAATGATACCGATAACGGCATTCAATATAATCTTTTTAGCGCTTCCTGCTGCTTCATCGTTACCACCAGCGGTAATGTAACGGAAACCACCGATGATCAGGAACAACACAGCAATCAACCCGGCCAATGCCAATGCGATGTTAATAACACGCAAAATGAAACCGGTCAAAGTTGATTCGTTAGTGATACCGCCAGTTAAGCCTGTGCCGCCTGGATCCGGAAGATTAAATTGAGCACCGGCCAAAAACGGGGTAACCACTAAGGCCAATGCGAAAACAATGGTAAGGATATTAGCCATTTTTAGCAGTTTATTCATCTTTGTCCTTTCTAATAAAGTTTTTATTTTCGACCTTTATTTGTTTCGTAAAATCAAGCCTTATCACACACCATCAACACCAGTAAGGCCATTCACAACGACTGTTATTATTGTATACGATAAAATCACAATAATCAAACCTATTATCGCATTTTTTAGAGTTTTTTTACCGCTTTCAGCCAGAGCAGGGTTGGCACCAGCCAGCATATATCTGAACCCGCCGTAGATAAAGAATGCCAAAGAAATATAACCAATGATGCTTAGCAGCCATTGCACAATATAAATTATTACGTTATTGAAGTCGTTACTGCCACCCTTGGCGGAAAAATCAATAAACAAATCCTTTGCCGGATTAGTAAATCCCATCACAGGGACAGCTGCGAATAAACCTATTATTACGATAAATATAAATTTCTTCATACGGCACTTATGGTCCCAATAATCATATTAACAATTGCATAAGACAGAATAATGCTTCCTAAGCCAATCAAAGCCCAGGTGATACTTTGTTTTGCCTTCTTCACCTGCTCTTCATTTCCGCCAGCTGTTAAGTACCTGAAGCCGGCAATCACAATGTACAGTAAGGAAATCGCACCTAGAATTCCTAAGAAATCAATGACAGTTGTCTGGAAGAACTGAGGGAGATAACCCTCCCGAAGCGGGTTGAAGAAAAAACTCCTGTCCGCAGATCCCGGTGCCCCAATATCAGCTCTTACTCCCAGGAAATACTCAACTGCTGACACTATCACATATCCAAACATTATTACGATTAATCCGTAGACAGCATTTGTGATAGTTCCCTTACCTTTCGTAACTGCCGCGGGATCGCCTTGGGCAAAAATCATCTGAGCGCCGCCAAATATAAACATCACAAGCACCAAAGTTCCCACCAGCGTAGCAAGCCAGGTGAACGCAGCAGCAATAAAGGAAGGAATATCAGATACTGCTTGGCCGCCAAAAAATGGTAATGCATTACATAGTTTAGGTGCTGAATAGTCAGCGGTGCAATTAGGTGCCTGTTGGGCGAGTGCTAACCCAGGGACTAGCAGTACAACCAATAAAATTAATAAAAGAAATTTTCTCATTATATGATGAAGTCTGCAATATCTCTTAATGGGTTAACGGCATTAGGCAGGAAGAGTCCTGCGATATAATCAACAATCAGGTATGACAACATGACGAGCACAAAACCAAGTATCGCGTTCCAAATTGTCTGCTTTGCCTGGCCAAACCTGGTTGCATCACCGCGGGCCAGCAGCATTTGCAAGCCGCCCCAGACAATAAAAATCAGGGCCACCAACGCAGCCATACTAATCAGATAATTCACGATAACATACGCCAGAACAAATAAATCTTTGATCTGGCAAGGATCGGTTTCATTCCCCGGAGTAGACGGATTGTCAGTATTTTTCCCGCAGAAAACAATATCAGCAAAAACTGGCTGCGCCGCCATCAGCATCACAACTGCCACTAAAATTATTTTTTTTATTTTTGATTTCATTCCGTTTGTTTACGTCTTTATTATACCATTTTACCGCCGCAATAAGAAATTTACCTGGGACACGGCGTCTCGTACTGCATCCTGCGGTGTCTCTCCTCTCAGGACTACATCATCAATCATTTTCAGGATGATTGATTCAAATTGTGAAGCGTCGCTTTTGTAAACACTTCTGGCCGTAATGGCATTTTCAGCAAACACTCCAATCTCAACATCTTTGCTCTGTTCCTCCAGCAAATCTTTTCTGGATGCAGGGACCTTTACTTTATCGGTGTACTTCTTCATCTCTTCTTTTTGTGAGACAAAGGCCAGGAAGTCCCAGGCATAGTCCTGTTTTGTAGAAGTCTTTGATACAGCTTCACCCCAGTAATTCGCAAAATTTGTTTTCAAGCCGGACGTGTCAGGCTGCGGCATCCCAACCACTCCCCAGTTCAGATTTGGTGCCTTGTCTTTTATGGTCGGAATCATATATGAATATGAAAGCATCATTCCCAGTTTACCCTGGGCAAACGCATCCACACTGTGGTCAGAACGGACATTCCATGTATAAGCTCTTTTGCTTGGTCTGGAAAATTGCGTGAAATAATCCAAAGCGCTGACAGAAGGGTTGAAGCTCTGGTCATTATATCTGACCATCTGGTCAAATGTGGCTGAAGTGAAAGTCTGGTTATAAAATTGTGTGCCGTTCTGCAGCATCAGAAGGAGTAAAATATCTACCGCCCGGTTAACATTATTTGAAGCTCCCATGGCAATACCTGACCTGGTGAAATTACCGGACGAATCCTGCTTTGTGATTTTCTGGACAGCGGCAACAACTTCCGGCCAGGTAGTCGGTGGAGTAAAGATGCCGGCAGAACCAAGTATGTCCTTATTATAGAAAAGTGCCAGCACATCCACGGACAATGGCACCGCGTAAATTTTCCCATCCTTAATGAAATCGTCTGCGGCTACATCCACGAAAGTTTCCCGATACTGGCGTTCGCTGATTATATTGTCAGGCATGGCTGCCAATTTATCCATTTGTTTTGGCAACCAGTCATTATGGACAGTAAAAATATCTGGGGAATTTCCTGAAGCAATCGCATTCAGTAATTCCTGCTCATAATCATTGATGTTTTTCTTGACGTATCTAACCGTGACATTTGGTCTTAGTTTCTGGTAATCCTCAATCAAAGCGGCAACATCTGTGCGGTCCTGAAAAGGTTTCCACCAAATAATTTCAACTTTTTCCTGGTTACCTCTTGGTGTGTTGCTAGGGTTAACTAAAAGGATGCTGCCGATTATCATCGCAACGAATCCAAGCACAATACCGCCTATAATCAAATATTTTTTCATACTTTCAACAACTTTTGTTTTTCTAAATTTGGTTTCTTATCTATTTATTCAGTCTTGTTTAAGTTTACAACAAAAAAACCGGCCTTACAAACTCAGCCGGTCTTTTATTACACCTTAATCTCTTTCAGAAAGTCAAGAAAGTCGTCGCGCAAATCCTGGTGCTTTAAACCAAACTCCACCACAGTCTTCAGGTACTCCAATTTATTACCGCAATCATAATACTTTCCGTTTTGTATCTCTACTGCCCAGCACGCTTTTCCTCTCTCCAATAATATATTCACGGCATCAATATAGACCAGTTCCGCCGGAGTATTTTTCTGTTCCAGCCTATGCATTGATTCTTCTATTGCATTGAACATTTCAGGGTCATAAAGGGAAGCTGAAACCACTGCATAGTCCGAGTCGATCTGCCCTACACCTGGCTTCTCTATTATTTGCCCGATTTTAAGCACCCCTGGTTCCAATTCCTTGCCGGCTGCGTAGCCGTACCGGGCATAATCTTCCGGCTTATTCTTCTTAACACTAGCCAGGAGCGCACTGCCCCCAAGTTTTTCATACGCTGCAACCATTTGCTGGCACCGGGTGGGAGTTGCTTCAATAAATTCGTCTCCCCACAAAACTAGGAAAGGTTCATCACCAACAATATCCCTGGCATTCCAGATAGGAGTCGCATTTCCCAATGGTCCTTTCTGCCTGACATAATAGAAATTTGCCATATTGGCAATTTTCCGGATTGATTCCAGTTCCTGATATTTCCCGCTGTCTTCCAATCTTTTTTCCAGTTCAAACGGGTAATCAAAATGGTCTTCGATGGTTCTCTTATGCCAACCGGTGACGATGATAATATCTTCAATCCCGGCTGACACCGCATCCTCCACAACATACTGAATAATCGGCTTATCAACCACTGGCAGCATCTCCTTGGGTTGCGCTTTTGTCGCTGGTAAAAACCTGGTTCCGTAACCTGCGGCGGGTATTATAGCCTTTCGTACTTTCTTTGACATAGGTTTTGCTTAATTACCACAATAGTAATTGTCAAAGTTCTGCAAGCACTTCTCAATTGTGCATTTAGCTGAAATCTATGCGTTTTTTGTGCGATATTGTATAGCTTCGGCTAAATGTTTAACTTCAATTCTTTCTGAACAGGCAAGGTCGGCAATCGTCCTGGCCAGCTTTAGTACCCGATGATAACCACGCGCTGATAAGTTTAATTTAATAGCCGCTCGCCTGACGAACTCCTTCTCTTCGTCTTTCAAAATGCAATGTTTAATAATCTCCTTCAGACCCATTTCCCCGTTGGTAAGCAGTTTACTATCTTTGAATCTGTCTTTCTGGATATCTCTGGCCAGCTGCACTCTCTTTTGCACTGCTTCAGAATTCTCACCGGAAGTGTTTTCGGAAAGTTTGCTGTATTCAACTTTTGCGATCTCCATGAATATATCTATCCGGTCCAACAGTGGACCGGATATTTTCCTTTGGTAATTGAAAATTTGCTGGTACGTACAGATGCAATTCTGGTCAGGCGAGTTATAGTAGCCGCATGGGCAGGGATTCTGGGCGGCTACCAACATAAAGTTTGCCGGAAACTGAATGGTTCCAAATGCTCTGGAAATAGTGACAGTCCCTTCTTCCAATGGCTGACGTAAATTTTCCAGCACAGTCCTTTGGAATTCCGGCAACTCGTCCAAAAACAATACTCCCCTGTGCGCAAGTGATATTTCCCCCGGCTTGGGATGTGACCCTCCGCCCACCAATGATACTGCTGAGGAAGAATGATGAGGGTTGCGGAATGGTCGTTTGGTAATTACATTCTGTTTGCCTGCCAGCAATCCAGCCACGCTGTAGATTTTGGTAATCTCCAGCATTTCTTCAACATCAAGCTTTGGCAATATCAGAGGCATGGCTTTTGCCAGTAACGTCTTCCCCGCTCCAGGTGGACCATACATTAGAATATTGTGCCCGCCGGCTGCAGCTACTTCCAGAGCCCTTTTCCCTGCTTCCTGTCCATTGATTAACTTGAAGTCCAATCCGTCGCTCGGATTTGTCTGCAGCTCATTCCAATCAACCGGTTTTATCGGGATGACTCGAACGAGTTTTTGCAAATACCCAATTGTCTGGATTAAACTTTCAACCGGGATTATTTCTATCCCATCCACCAGAGAGGCTTCTACAGTATTGCCTAACGGAACAATAATCTTTTTGAATCCTCGAAGCTTTGCCTCAAGTATTATGGGAAGCAGGCCAACTACTGGCCTCACTGCCCCATCCAATGCCAACTCACCAACCAGCATAATCTCCTCTGCATCAAACATTATCTGTTCAGAATTAAGCAGGATCGATATTGCAATCGGCAAATCAAACTGAGACCCGTTCTTTGGCAGATCTGCTGGAGCCAGGTTAATGGCCACCCGGCTCCGCGGATACGAACAATTTGAATTCTTGATTGCAAACCTGACCCTTTCCCTTGATTCCTGAACTGATGTATCAGGCAACCCGACCACCACAGTTGTCGGTAATCCCGGTAAGATCCCCACCTCAATCTCAATCACCTCAGCTGACAAACCAACAACTGCGGCAGAATAAACCTTTGGCATTAGATGCTTCTTTATGCTTTGGTTGAGATGAAACCCGCTGCCTCAGAAACGGCTTGGCAAAATTCCTGAAGTTCAGTATCGAAGATGGTTAAGTAAGCCCGCTGCTTTTCTTCTCCCTTCAGTGAGCTTGCGGTAATCTTTAAATATGGCTTGTCTTGTTTTGTCTTTTTGACATCAAAGAAGAACGAGCGCTTTCCGTGGTTAAATTTAGTGGTAAACAATGGTGCAGGTATTTGTCCTGGCATATTTTTCTTTCCTTAATTATTTAAGGGATTATCTTAGCTGCAAATAAAATGTTTTGTGAAGGGCTTCCTTGTGGATTACTGAAAATCATAAATAAAAAAGACCTATCTCATAACTAGGTCTTTTTTATCTCCCTCCTATTTGCTAAACAACAATCCGTTGAATCTGTCATTTACAATCAAGGGCACTCCACTCAACTTTGACACCTCCTCAGCAATGGACTGGAGACGGCAATTGTGCTGAACCCCATTTGAGCAATGCGCGCACAATCCTTTAATCTGATCAGCTATGCTCAATTTTCTTTTTTCAAACTCGCTCATTATTCCAGTCTCCTTATGACTCCCACGACCTTTCCCTGAATAGACCATTCATGCTCAGGATAAATATTAGGGTAGTCTTTGTTTTCTGCTTTAAGATAATACTTGTTTTCTTTTTTTACTAAACGCTTAACCGTTGCTTCGTCATCGAGTAATGCCACAACAATATCATTTACTTCCGCTAACTTCTGTTGCTTCACAAGAACCAAATCTCCATCCAGTATTCCCGCATCTTTCATGCTCATTCCCATGACCTTGAGGAGGAACATGTCTTTTCGTCCTCTGATAAGGCTTGTCGGTAGGCTCAGCCAATCCTCAATCTGTTCTTCAGCCAGCATCGGCAACCCTGCTGTTATTCTTCCTATCACCGGAATGTTCAACATCCCTTTACTGATCGCTTCTCCTTCCCTATCCAGAACTTCAATCCCTCTTGCCTTCCCTGATTTTCTGACATAGCCTTTTTCCTCAAGTGCGTTCAGTAATTTCGCCACGGCATTTTTGGATTTCAGCTTCAGGCTTTTAGCCATTTCAGAAATCGAGGGCGGCAAACCATTGGTCCGGATTTCTTCGGTAAGGTATTCAAGAAGTTTATGTTGTTTGGGTGTAAGGTCTTGCATATGTGTTTCGGAAGTTTCGAAGGAACCAGTAGTATCCAGGCGGCAAGGATAGTACCGATTCCTTCGTGTGTTCGCTTCCTGAGTGTATGGTATACGATCGTTCACCTTACGTCAAGAGTCAGAAATATTAATAAAAAATAAGGCCTGTTCGGCCTTATCCACATCACCCCTCCAAAGACTCTTTTATTATTTTTTGGATCTCATCATCTGGCATCCAACTTTTGGAAAATCTGTTTTTGAGTAAATCATCTACATTCGCATAACTCTTCCTTAAATAACGCAGGGCAACAATCAGAGATTCTTTGTCTGAGTTTAGTTTTCGGTGGTACGCCTTCAATAAATCGTAAACCACGTGCGGTTCACAATAAGGTTTTGGTGTCCCCTTGTGTTTAGCAACAAAGGCTGTAATAGTTTGTTTGCCTTCCCTTATCGCGGCAATTGTCCTGTGCATCCCGTCCAAAACCTTAAGCTTCTCGTCATCAAACCGGACCAGAATTGGTCGATCATCAACTTGGGCGATTTCAAACATCATTTTTGTCTCTGGATTTGAATCCAACACTTCCTTCAATTTTACCGGAGATCTTCCACACTGGTCGATAATTACCTTGTTCCATTCTGGCCGAGTGCCTGTTAACCATAACTCCTTAACCGGCAAATCCATTTTTTCCCATATCACATTCTGATCTGTCAGGTAATCAGCAATCCAGTTCATGGAAGCACCGGACATCATTAAAAACTGGTCAGAAGCTTTGTTCCATTTACTGACCTTACCCCTTAAATGTTCAAGGAGTTCAGCTAAGAACTCCTTGTCTGGAAAATTTAATCCGTTGAAATCTAATGAATTCATATTCATTGGTGGGCCTGGATGGACTCGAGTCCGGGGCAGCGTCAAACGTCCGCAGGACGTTTGCCGGACGTTCGGCTTCGCCTTACTCCTGCCCTTCGAGTCCAGCTAAGAAGATATATTTAAATTCATGGTGGGCCTGGATGGACTCGAACCATCGACACTGTGTGTATAAGACACATGCTCTAACCAGCTGAGCTACAGGCCCTTGTTTATTCTGCTTACCAGAACCCCATTATACTAAACAAAAAACAGACCTTTTTCAACTCTGTTTTTAATGCTCAACTAACACATGGGCAATATCCCCATCTGTCAGTTGAGTGTGCTTACTGAATTGTTATTCGTTACCACCACTGTTTCCGCTGTTTGCCCTGTTCTTTCGCCCACGGGCGCGACCACCTTTTCTGCCAGCTTCTGCATGGCGCTGTGAATCGCCGAACCAACCCCTGCGTCCTTTTCCGCCGTTCCTTGCCATAAGACCACCTCCTTTCTTAATTTAGCTATATGGTATTTATAACTAAGTGGCAAAAAATAGTCATCAGACAATTCATAAAAAAACCTATCCGGCATTAAACAATTTTTGTTATGTTTCAATAGTTTGGTTTGAGTTGTCCACTTTGGTATCTTTTTTGCCTAATTACAGCAAAACAATAATCAACCCGGTGAGGATAAAGACATCTGCCAAATTGAACACGAACCCTAAACCCAAGTCGATGAAATCGCGGACATACCCAAGCATCATCCGGTCGATTAAATTTGAAGTGGCGCCGGCCAAAAAAATTGGCTTACCCCATTGACTCCAATCACCTTCCAGCTTGATTCTGAATATCATCCAGCCGACAATCAAATACACAAAAAATAAAATGACGAAATTTAGTCCGGGACCAAAATCCAATCCGAAAGGTAATGCATAATTATTAATCGGGTGGAAATGAATTCCCAAAAAGAAAAAATCACGACCGGCAAAATACGCCTTCGTGATTTGATCGATCAAAACTAATGTACCAAACTGCCAGATCATTTTAAGCAGAGTGTTTCATGCAGGTGTCTGCTTCTGGCACAGCCCGCAATTTTTCTTCTTCAATTTCATCACCCTGCACGCATTGGAAGTAAGTTCCATTTTCTATTCTGGCCAAAGCTGCCTCTACTTTTTTCAAACGCTCTTCCAAGGCAGACGTCTCACCGAGTTCGTTTGCGTACTGCTCCACTTCGGATGCGTTCTCCCCTTCTTCACGTCCAATGTCTTCCGGAAAGTTTGGTTTGAACTCACCAGGAAATTCTCCTGCACCATCTTCCGTGGCGCCGTGGCTCAAAATACCTCGCAGGCGCTTAAGCTCAGTTTCCAGTTTTGCTTTGTTCTCTTGAATAAGTTGATCGTTCATATATCTTGGTTAACTTCTTATCACCAATATACCAGACTCCGCCCCGGCGCACAACACCTGAACAGTTCCGGGCCAAGGCCAAACAAGGCACAAAAAAAACGCTTTACGCGTTGGTTGAAAGAAAGAGATATAGGAGAGGATTTACGTACCGCCCAAGTTGAAAAAAAATTAAGCGAGGACAATCCTCTCCGTATGAAGTCTTCATACGAGCTTGTCTTCGCCTGGGACCCCAGCACGCTACAATGAGTGTGCTCAAGTCCTAGGCAAAGGCACGCATCTTCTTATGAAAACTTGTGTTCCTTATATATCTAGTCATTTTATAAGAGCGACCTGTTTCCACCGTTCTTATGGTCTTTGGGACCTAACAAACTTTTGTTTTTTTATTTTTGTTTTATTTTTGTAAACAAAGAACTTTTGAGACATTTTTATTTTTGTTTTGCAAACAGCTGGACTAGACAGCTATGACGAATAGTGGAGAACGCTAAACGCTGAAAATTAATTGAGCGCTCGGCTTTCTCCGCTACCGAAACTATTCATTTGTTAATGTTCTGAACTAAGTATATCAAAAAAAGATGCCGTTGTCAACGATTTGGACCTATCTTACTGACTAAAGTCAAGAAAAATTTCTGACCAAAAAATTAATTTGCTGAACAATGACCGTGAAACAAAAACTCAGCCTTTTTTAGGGACTGAGTTTTTGTTTTTTTATGTCCTAGGCTTCTGATTCAGACATATCTACGTCCTTTGCCTTTGCTCGGACTGACTTTTCAATTTCTTGTGCGATTTTTGGATTATCTCGGATGAACGCTTTGGCATTTTCGCGCCCTACACCAAGTTTCACGTCATTAAACGAATGTGTGTTGCCGGATTTTGCCACCACTTCGTACTTCACCGCAGTATCCAAAAGATCTCCGGTATACGAAATTCCTCCTTCCGAAAACATGATATCAAATTCCGCTGCCTTGAACGGAGCCGCAACTTTATTTTTTACGATCTTAGCTTTCACCCGGTTACCCACAATCGCTTCACCGGATTTTATCTGGGCAAGTCGTCTTACTTCGATACGCACTGAGGAGTAGAATTTCAAAGCCTGTCCCCCAGTGGTGGTTTCAGGATTCCCAAACATCACACCGATCTTCATTCTGATCTGGTTGATAAAGATGACAGTGGAACGGGATTTGGAAATGATCGCGGTAAGTTTTCTCAGCGCCTGGCTCATCAGTCTTGCATGCAGACCCATGTGGGAATCGCCCATCTCCCCTTCCAGCTCTGCGCGGGGAGTAAGTGCTGCGACTGAGTCCACGACTATAATGTCGACGGCATTGGAACGGACAAGCGTCTCCACAATATCCAGCGCCTGCTCTCCGCTGTCCGGCTGCGAGATCAAAAGTTTGTCGATCTTTACGCCGACTGCCTTTGCTCTTTCCGGATCCAGTGCGTGTTCAGCATCGACGAACGCGGCGACTCCACCCTTCTTCTGGACCTCTGCCATGATGTGCATGGCGAGGGTTGTTTTGCCGGAAGCTTCCGGGCCAAAAATTTCTATGATACGTCCCTTTGGAATACCGCCTGCGCCTAACGCGAGGTCAAGGGAAATTGATCCTGTCGGGATTGTCTCCACGTTCATGGTCTTTGCTTTCTGCAAAGTCATGATCGAACCTTCCCCGAACTTGTCCCGGATAGAAGCCAATGCATTCTCAAGTCCGCCGCCCATAGTTTTCTCTTCGTCTTTTTCTTTCTTTGCCATTTTCATTTCCTTCGGAAAGTGAAACGCCGCAGTTTCAGTTCCTAACAATTAATGTGTATTAAGTATAAGTTGGTATTAATCACGAATCAAGGTGCGGCAGAAAACAAGACTGCATCTTATGACAATGAAGTTTTGCCGTCAACCGGACCTTGTGGAAAGTTTACTGCAGAGGTGTGGCGGTAAATTCCACGTTGCGGATTACTTCACCGGACCTGCCCATCACGCCCAAATCTTTTCCGTTGTAATTAACTTTTGTTGAACCGGCGTTGGCCGACGTC